>JABGUA010000087.1 GCA_018646825.1 Piscirickettsiaceae bacterium | reverse complement strand
GTAAAGATGTGCGTATCGGAGATACAGTGATTGTGCGACGCGCGGGTGATGTGATCCCCGAAGTCGTCCAAGTCGTCATGTCTAAACGGCCTGAACAAGCTTTGCCTTTCCGGATTCCGAACGAGTGTCCTATTTGTAATTCTGTTGCCGAACGTGTCGATGGTGAGGCGGTATTACGTTGTACCGGCGGGCTCTTTTGCCCTGCACAACGCAAAGAAGCGATTAAGCATTTTGCGTCTCGTAAAGCAATGGATGTGGATGGCCTAGGTGACAAAATAGTTGAGCAATTAGTAGATGAAGGTTTAATTAATGATCCGGCAGACTTATTCGCGTTAACGATTGAACAGTTGGCAGCTTTAGAACGGATGGGTGAAAAGTCGGCAGAAAATTTAGTGAGTGCGTTGCAAGTAGCAAAGACGACTAAATTTGCTCGTTTTATCTATTCTTTGGGTATTAGAGAAGTAGGCGAGGCAACGGCTCGATCGCTTGCAATGCATTTTTCAACATTAGAACTTTTAAAAGTAGCTGATGAAGCGGCCTTAATCGAAATTGAAGATGTAGGACCCGTCGTAGCGCACAATATTGTGACGTTTTTCAATCAAAACCATAACCGAGATGTCATTGATCGTTTATTAGCAGCGGGTGTGGCTTGGCCGCTAGAAACTCGAATTGCAGTTGATTCTATGCTGAGTGGTAAGACAGTCGTGTTAACTGGCACGTTGGAGCAATTGTCACGCAGTGAAGCGAAAGAGAAACTATTGTCTTTAGGGGCAAAAGTTGCGGGTAGTGTCTCTAAAAAAACCGATTATGTTGTGGCTGGACGTGATGCTGGCTCAAAATTAACCAAGGCCGAGAACTTGGGTGTGACTGTTGTAGATGAAACCACTTTAATTGAATGGATAAGTTAGTGGGCAAAACCGGTCAATTCATTACAGACTACGATATTATTTATCGGATTAAGTATTAAGCGAAATGGATACTCGGATAACTAAGCCCCGAGGTCTGACTACATTAGAAAGAGGATGATGTTTATTCACGTTCGCGATGTCATTCAATTTGGCCGCGTTAAGGCCTTTTTCAAAACGTTATTTTTTAGGGGTGTTTTAAATGGTTTTTCAGCAACAACTGGACTTTCACACTCAACCACGAAGTACAGCTAACATTACCTTAGATGTGCAAGATATTGTGGCGAAATCAGGGGTGAAAATAGGCACATGTCATGTGTTTGTAGAGCATACCAGTGCGTCGTTAATGCTGTGTGAAAATGCGGATCCTGATGTCCGTCGTGATTTAGAAACTTACATGCAACATATCGTGCCTGATGGTGATCCGATGTTTTTACATCAAGACGAAGGTCCAGATGATATGAGCGCTCATATTCGAACTGTGCTGACCAATCCTGATTTAACCGTGCCCGTCAGTGGTGGGCAATGTGACTTAGGAATATGGCAAGGTATTTATTTGTGGGAACATCGTACACAACGGCACAACCGGAAAGTGATTGTGACCGTGATCGGTGAGTAAAAGGTTGGTTATTACAAGGCATATAAATTTTAGAGATTACGTATCAAATGATTAAGTACTTTATTCGTTCCATTCTTACTATTGGTTTATTGGTGATATTGTCTTCATGTAGCAATGAACTGGTACCTTGGCAGACAAAAAATATGACAGGCTACATGCCTGACTTGTCATTTACATTGACCGATGCCAATCACAATAAAATGGTGATGGCTGGTGATTTCAAAAATCAGGTCGTCGCTTTAAACTTTGGTTTTACGCATTGCCCTGATGTGTGTCCAATGTCTCTGCATCAACTGCAAAGCGCGTTATCTAAAATGGATGAGGTGCAAGCCAAACAAGTTCAGGTTTTGTTCGCTACGGTTGATCCACAACGCGATGGGATACCAGAGATGAAAGCTTATACTGAGAATTTTGGTCGCACTATTGGTTTGGCGGGTGATAGGGCAAGCTTAATTATTTTAGCTAAGCGGTATAAGGTTGGTGTCGAATTTGGGAAAGTTGGTGAAGATGGACATTACGATGTATCTCATAGTAGCGTGACGTATGTGTTTGATCGTAATGGGGCTGCTCGTTTATTGATACGTCCCGACGATACACCACAAGCAATTGCGGATGATTTGATTCGTTTGGTCACTGAAAAATAGTTAAAATCATGTGATAGTTTCAGACGTAGTAGATTTCTGTGCTTATGTAGAGTCTTTCTACGGTAATGTTCCCAATGCGGTTTATCCGATTGGTGCGAGTCCCAAAATGATTATTGCTGCAACTAGTAAGTACATCAAATCTCTAAATGACAAAATGACATGGGGTGGTGGAGACAGTCTTGACAGAGAAAGAGTTAGAGACATTTTAATTGAAGATAATAACTTGGAGTGGAAATAATTATGGATACAGTTGGTAGAAAATTTGAGGTTCATTCATTCGATG
>JABGUA010000031.1 GCA_018646825.1 Piscirickettsiaceae bacterium | reverse complement strand
CCCATTAATGAAGCAATGCGTCCGGTTGTCTCCCAATCTTTACCTTGTAAAATACCATGGATAAGGCCTGCTCGATAGGCATCACCACAGCCGGTCGGATCCACTAGTTTCTCTGCCTTAGCACACGGAATATCTATACGCTTACCATCGGTATAAATATAAGAGCCTTCGCTACCACGCGTAATAATAAGTGCATCGACGTATTCAGCAATTTTTTCAGCCGTTAAGCCTGTTCTATCTTGAAATAACTGCGCTTCATAGTCATTGAGGGCAATATAAGTCGCTTGTTCTGCAAATTTGATGAGGTCTTCACCATTGAACATGGGTAAGCCTTGACCTGGATCAAAGATGAAAGGAATGTTTGCGTCGGCGAGTTGTTGTGCATGCTGAATCATGCCATCCCTACCGTCAGGAGCCACAATAGCCAATTTAATGTCTGTAGCTTCAGAAACGGCAGTTTCATGTGCCAAATTCATTGCGCCAGGGTGAAAAGCGGTAATTTGATTGTCATCCATATCGGTGGTGATAAACGCCTGAGCAGTATATTGCTCTGCTTTAGTGTGCACATGTTGACGTGAGATAGCATGTTTATCCATCCAGTCTGCATAAGGGCTAAAGTCATTGCCAACAGTACCCATAGGGAATGGCGTATCACCCAGCAATTTCAGATTATAGGCAATATTACCAGCACAGCCACCAAACTCACGACGCAGTTCAGGGACAAGGAAGGAAACATTCAACATATGCACTTTATCTGGCAAAATATGATTCTTAAATTGGTCAGGGAATACCATAATAGTATCGTAAGCAAATGAACCACAGATTAACGCTGACATGTTTTATCCTTGTTTTTCGGTATTAAGTTGAGACTGCTCGACGGTAATAGACAATTTACCTGCCAAGAAATCTTGTAAATGATGGCCGACGATCTCATGACGCCAACCGTGTAATAAATTAACCGATGGATCACCGGAGACAATACGTTCAATATCTTTACGCGAGGCAACAGCCGCGGGGGCAATAGCTTGTTCATCACAGAACTTACGTAATAATGCCATCATGGCATCGACGGTAGCATCTTGTTGTGTGTTTAAAAATAAAGGCTTTTTAACTGTCGGCCATTGCTCTTTCGGCAATGTCTTTGCCATTGCGATATGTTCAATAATCGTTTTACCATAGCGTTCTATCGTGCCAGCTTCTAAGCCACGAATGACACCCAATTTTTGTGTTGATTCTGGGGCCAGTTTGGCTAAATCAAGCATAACCTCATCTTTGATAATCCAACGGCGGGGGCGATTGCTTTTTATAGCTCGGGCTTCTCGCCATTCGGCTAACTTTTGCAAAATGGCGAGTTGAACGCCCTTGAGTCGGCCTGCGCCTTTTATTTTTTTCCAAATCGTAACAGGGTCAGGTTCATAGGTACCGATATTAATGAGGCTTTCAAAATCATCGTCTAACCAATGGCGCCGACCTTTATCACCAAGCTCTTTTGTTAATAAGTGATAAACATCACGGAGATAGCGTACGTCATCAGCAGCATATTCAATCTGGCCTGCATCAAGTGGCCGTTTCGACCAATCTGTGCGTGAGTGTGCTTTATCAAGTTCGACATTGATACATTGTTTGACTAAATTACCGTAACCAATTTGGTCGCCATAGCCTAAAACAGTGGCGGCAAGCTGGGTATCGAAAACATTTGGTGGTAATGACCCGCGTAGCGTGTAAAACAATTCTAAATCTTGTCGGGCGGCATGAAAAACAGCTGTAATATCAGGGTTGTAGATTAAGTCGAGCAGCGGATCTAGTTTGTCGATAACCAATGGGTCGATACAGGCAATTTCATCAGCGGTACCAATTTGGATTAAGCAAAGTTGTGAATAGTATGTGCGTTCACGTAAGAATTCAGTATCGACCGTCATCCATTTTGTATCAGCAATACGCTGACAAAAAGCGATGAGATCAGCTTCGTTATCAATAAATTGAACAGTCATAAAAGCACTACTATTAAAAAAACAGGGAGTATAGCTGTTTTTAAGCCAATACTGGGTTTTAACCAATAATATAAGGAGGGGCTTAGAGTCGGCTCAATAACGATTGAATAGCCTCGGTATCAAAAGGCCAACTCAATGCTGCTGCATTACTAAATAAGACGACAGGAATAGTTAAATGGTATTTTTCCATTAAAACAGGATTGGACTGGATATCAATCACAGAAACAGTCAAATCTAGGTCAGTCAATAATTGATAAGCCAAGTCACATAAGTGACAATCTGGCTTGGAATAAAGCGTAACAGCGGTCACGACTCTAGTAAGCGTGGCATCAGGTCAACAAAATTACAGGGGCGGTGGCGTGCATCTAGTTGGTCTTTCAAAATGTCATCCCAGCCGGTTTTACAAGCGCCGGATGAACCGGGCAAGCAAAAAATGAATGTGCCATTAGCGACCCCCGCAATTGCGCGAGACTGCACGGTTGAGGTGCGAATCACATCATAAGACAGCTGGCGGAAGAGTTCGCCGAAGCCTTCAATCTCTTTATCAAATAGCACTTTTACTGCCTCAGGTGTCCCATCACGCCCAGTCAGGCCGGTACCGCCCGTTGTAATAATGGCCTGAATATCTGGGTCTGCAATCCACTGCGATAACTGAGCCCTAATAGCATATTTATCGTCTCGAACAATAGCTTGGCTCGCGATGAGGTGGTTTTCAGCTTCGACACGGGCACGAAGCACTTTTCCGGAGGTATCATCTTCTATAGTGCGTGTATCCGAAATAGTCAGTAGGGCTATGTTAACGGGAATAAATTGACGATCCATAAATGTAATCTCTAAATGTTCAGTGTACGTTCATTGATAATAAGTCAGTATAATGTCCAGCAGGCTAATGGTCTATTTTAATAAGGAAACAGTAATGAAAAAAGCATTAATCGTGGGTTTAATTGCCGTGAGTTTAACGTCTTGTGCAGCAAATGACCCGAATCAACGTGCTAAATATGGTGCAGCAGCAGGCGCAGTTGCAGGTGCATTATTAGGTCATTCTGTTGAAAATAATAAAAAGGGTGTCCTTATAGGGGCCGCTGTTGGTGCTTTAGCAGGTGCTGGTGTTGGTAATTATATGGATAAGCAACAACAGGAATTAGAAGCCGCTTTGGCAGCCGAACGAGCGAACCATGCGCTTGAGGTACAAAGGCTACAAGATGAGACTCTAAAAATAGATATTGCCAGTGAAGTCTCATTTGATTTTGGTAGCGCCAATCTAAAGTCGGCCTTTACACCTACATTAGAAAAAGTGGCAAATATCCTCCAACATTACCCAAACACGGTGATTCATGTTGTAGGTCACACAGACAGAGTCGGTTCAGAAAGTTACAATATGACCTTGTCACAAAACCGAGCTGAGTCGGTTGTGGGTTATTTTGCAGCACGTGGTGTAATGAGAGATCGTCTTGTTGCTACTGGCCGTGGTGAATCAGAGCCTAGAGCAACCAATGAAACTGAAGCCGGCCGCCAACTTAACCGCCGAGTAGAAATTTATGTCAAACCCATCGTCCAAGGCCAAGAGTCAAACGCATACCAAACGCCGTAAGACTCAAAAGCCTGACAAACGAAATGACAGCCAAAGTCATTTCATTTTTGGTTTGCATGCGATACAGGCAGCGCTTGAGCTGCCTGTGACGCGGATCTCTGAAATTTGGCTAGCTGATGAACGTCATGATGTCAGAATAGAAAATATTATTACGGCAGCAAAACGACACAATATCGTCCCTAACAAAGTAGCAAAAACTGAGTTAGATGACATGATGCCAGATGCGCGGCATCAAGGTGGCATCGCGAAGTGCAGCCCACTTAAGGAAGTAACAGAAACAGACCTACTTAAACTGGTTGATGATCTCATCGATAATGAGAAAGCACCCTTATTGCTTATCTTAGATGGTGTTCAAGATCCACACAATTTGGGCGCATGTTTACGAACGGCAGAAGCGGCGGGTGCCCATGCAGTAATCGCACCGAAAGATCGGGCATCGGGTTTGACGGCAACAGCGATGAAAGTCTCAAGTGGTTCAGCCGAGCGCTTACCCTTTGTTCAAGTGACGAATCTTGCCCGAATTTTGCGCGAATTGCAGCAAGCTGGGGTTTGGTTGGTTGGGACATCGGGTGACAGCGAGTCAACCTTGTATGACATTGAATTAAAAGGGCCGACGGCTATTATTCTAGGTGCTGAAGGTCGAGGGATCAGGCGTTTAACTAGAGACCACTGCGATCAAGTGGTTCATATTCCCATGCAAGGAAGTGCGGAAAGTCTCAATGTTTCGGTTGCAGCAGGTGTGTGCCTATTTGAAGCAGCACGTCAAAGAGGCTTGTGATCCCATAACAAAATAACGTAGAATGCCTGATTACCCGAAGCTTGGGTAATCCTCCTTGCCCTGAGTTGTAAGACTTTAGGGCTGATTAAACCGTAAGGAGCTCTAATGAGACATTACGAAATAGTGTTTCTGGTCCACCCTGATCAGAGCGAACAAGTCCCTGCCATGATTGAAAAATATCAACAGGTTTTCACAAGCGAAGGTGGCCAAGTTCACCGCCTAGAAGATTGGGGCCGTCGTCAATTAGCCTACCCAATCAATAAAGTGCACAAAGCGCATTATGTTTTGATGAATGTCGAATGCGGCGTTGTACAACTAGAAGAAGTCACAACTGCTTTCCGTTTCAATGATGCGGTGATTCGTCACCTTGTTGTTAGCATGGATAGTGCTGAGACTGAACAATCACCAATGTTGCGTAAAGACGATGACGATAATAAGTCTCGTAACCGCGATCACGCAGGAGCATAAACATGGCACGCTTTTTTAGACGTAGAAGATTTTGTCGTTTCACTGCCGAAGGTGTGAAGCAAATCGATTATAAAGATGTCAATTTGTTAAGGAATTACATTACAGAAACAGGCAAAATTGTGCCTAGCCGTATCACAGGAACAAAAGCACGTTACCAACGTCAGCTTTCAACTTGTGTTAAACGTGCACGTTTCTTGGCCTTAATCCCTTACTGCGATATGCATAAGTAAGTAGGATTTAACCAAAACATCGAACAATAGGGTTAACGAATAATGCTCCGTAAACTTGCAAATTTTTCAATGCAAGGGCGCTGGCAGGCTGCAATGGTTATTGCAGCTATGTCGTTAATGGCATTAGCGATACCACCGCTGAGTTACTTGGGCAGTGGTATCGTTGCCCTAAGCACATTACGCGGCGGGCCAAAAGAAGGCATAACAGTCGTTGCAATAGCAACTATCGTGTTTGCAATTGCAGCCACGTTTTTGCTAAGTCAACCACAGATAACGGGTTTATTTTTAATTTCAAGTTGGTTGCCAGTCTATGGCGTTGCCTTGATATTAGGCTATACCCGGTCACTGGTCTTGAGTTTACTAGTGACAGTAGGAATAGGGCTTTTGTTGGTGGTTGGGGCGTATTTAGTACTGTCTGATCCAGCAGCATGGTGGTTACAAATGGTAGGGCCTTTCGTGGAGATGCTACAAGCACAACCCGATTGGCAGCTAGAACAGGCAGAAACAGCCTCATTTGTAGCAACTCTGTCAAGCATGATGACAGGGCTAATTGTTGCAGGCTTGTTTACCAATGTCGTACTTGGGTTATTACTTGGACGTGCATGGCAAGCAGGCTTATATAACCCCGGTGGTTTTGCTGAAGAATTTCAGCAATTACAACTGGGTAAAATACCGGCAGTAATAACGGTAGCAGTGACATTGATCGCATTACTACCTGGTGTAGGGATTGCGATAATACAAGACTGCTTACCTATCTTATTGGTGTTATTTGCTGTGCAAGGTGTTGCTGTAGTGCACGCTATTGTCAGGCTGCAGCAAAAGCATAAAGCTTGGTTGTTTGTGATGTATATATTGTTGCTGATTATGATGCCTCAAATGGTGTTTTTATTGGCGTTAATAGGTGTTTTGGAACAGTGGTTTAATTTTCGTCAACGTTCAGTAGAACACGGCGAGTGAATTTTAAAGCAGTGAAAAACTGCGAAAGAGGATAGAAAAATGCAAGTCATTTTACTAGAAAAAATGCAGAAACTAGGTAACCTAGGTGATGAAGTCAATGTGAAAGCTGGCTTTGGCCGTAACTTTCTTGTCCCTAAAGGCAAAGCTTTACCTGCAAACAAAAGAAACAGAGAAGTCTTTGAAGGGCGTCGTGCTGACTTAGAAGCTGCAGCCGCTAAGTTGTTAGGTGCCGCAGAACAGCGCCAACAAAAATTAGTCGCAGCTGGCGAAGTCAACGTCATGGCCAATGCCGGTATTGAAGGTAAATTATTTGGCTCAGTCGGCGCAAGTGATATTGCTGATGCATTGAATGCGCAAGGTGCTGAGATTGATCGTAATGAAGTCCGTTTACCAACAGGCCCGTTACGTCATACTGGTGAATATAATATTGATGTGCAATTACACTCAGATGTTATTGTGACTGTTAAAGTTAATATCTCATCAGAAGCGCAACTTCAAGCACAAGCCGAAGCGGCCGAAGCTGATAAAGCGAGAGCAGCTGCTTTAGAAGAGCAAGAAGCGATTGCTAAAGCACAAGAAGAAGCGTAAAAAAGAAGTTCT
>JABGUA010000032.1 GCA_018646825.1 Piscirickettsiaceae bacterium | reverse complement strand
GCGCATGCGAAAAGCAAATTAGATACTGCGATTAATCGCCTTGCTGATGCAACTGGCGTTGTTAATGTCAGTGTAGAAGGCCACACAGATAGTCGTGGTGCTGCGGCATATAATCAGACGCTATCTCTTCACCGTGCTGAAGCTGCGATTCATTACTTAGTGAATCACGGTGGTATCGATGCGAGTAAATTGATGGCTGTTGGTATGGGCGAAGGCAGTCCTGTTGCAAGTAATGACACATCAGAAGGTCGTGCGATGAATCGTCGTGTTGATTTTGTTGTGAGTCAATAAGCGTTAGTTACACTAAAGCGTTAGGAAAGGCCCCTTTATGGGGCCTTTTTTTTGCCTATACTATTTTCAATATTAACGATGGAAAAAGATAGGATGTGTGTAAATGGCTTTTTTGGTATCTGATCATCGGATGTTAATATGGCGCCTTGCTAAAAGAGGGCTACAAAAAATATGACCAATATTGCCATTATCGGTGCGGGGTTATCCGGGCTCACCGCTGCCACCAAGTTGAATCAGCACGCTAATATCACAGTGTTTGAAAAAGCAGGCGGTGTCGGCGGCAGAATGGCTACAAGGCATGCAGCACCTTATTCTTTTGATCATGGCGCACAGTTTTTTCTTGCTAGAACAGCTGAATTTAAGGCTTTCATTAGCCCTATGCTGACACAAGGTATTATTGCGCCTTGGGATGGCTGTTTTGCAGAATTTGAAAATAAAAAAATCATACTAAAAAGGCAGTGGGTCGAGGACAAACCGCATTATGTTGGCGTACCAGGCATGAATGCTATCGCTAAATATTTGAGCCGGGATCTGAATGTCAGGCTTGATGTCAAAGTTCAGTCGATAACTAAAAAGAACGATAAGTGGCAGCTAGATGATGATCAAGGTAAAACGCTGGGTGAATATGATTGGGTGATACCTACTACTCCCGCCCAACAAGCCAGCGAGCTATTGCCTTCTTCGCTTTCATGTTATCCGAAACTAGATGAGATAAAGATGAAAGCTTGTTTTTCGCTGATGCTAGGTTTTGAACATGATTTGTCATTAGCATTCGATGCAGCCCTAGTGCGTGGTAATGATATTAGTTGGATTTCTGTTAACAGCACAAAACCAGGAAGGGGTAAGCCTTTTTGTCTATTAGTCCACTCGACTAATCAATGGGCAGATGATCATCTCTATGATGGGAGTGATCAAGTAATGGAGTATCTTAGTAGTCAAACCAGTGAGGTTATCGGTTTTGACTTGTCGGGTGCGGCTCATAAATCACTTCATGGTTGGCATTTTGCTAATATCGGAAAGCAAACAGGGGAGACTCATTTTCTGGATATGGAACAACAAATTGCTGTCTGTGGTGATTGGTTTATTCAGGGTCGAGTAGAAGCAGCATTTACAAGCGGTTTTGATGCAGCAACCAAGCTAATTAGAGCCCTTTAATTACTGGAACCCTCACGTAGGGTCTTTTGTGATGTAGGAGCGAAGACATTAGATTGGTGCGCCTGACAGGAATCGAACCTGTGACCCCCAGTTTCGGAAACTGGTACTCTATCCAACTGAGCTACAGGCGCGTGATGCGTTTTAATATTGACTTAAGCTATAGATTATACGGATTCATCTTGTCAGCGACTAGCAATAGCCAAATTTAATTACATTCTCTTATTCATTATGAATAAGAGAATGCTTAAACTTAGTGGGCAATTAGTCTTGCTGAGGCGCTATTGGCTCAAGTTGCCATATGTCTTTATTGTATTCCGTCATGGTTCTATCAGTTGAAAACTTACCACTGCGGGCACTGTTTAAGATACTCATGGTATTCCACCGCGTTTTATCTTGATAGCATAGGGCTGCTTGTTCTTGTGCTTCGACAAAGCTAGCAAAATCAGCAATGGTCATCCATGGGTCATGTGGGCTGGTAAAGGCGTTGATAACGTTATCAAAGCGGTTAGGTTCTTTTTCGTTAAAGAACCCTTCTTTTAGTAATGTGACAACCCGTTTTAGAGCCGGATCTTGTTCAATAATTTGATGCGGATTGTAATGCTCACGTTGGGCTGTTACTTCTTCTTCAGTTAGTCCAAACAAGAAGAAGTTGTCATTGCCGACTTCTTCTCTTATTTCAATATTAGCACCATCAAGCGTGCCGATAGTGACAGCACCATTCATCATGAATTTCATATTCCCGGTACCAGAGGCTTCTTTACCAGCTGTCGAAATTTGTTCTGATAAGTCAGCTGCAGGGCAAATTATTTCCATTGCGGAAACTTGATAGTTGGGTAAAAAGATAACTTTTAACCAGTCTCCTACAGCGGGGTCATTATTGATGACATCAGCGACATTGTTAATGAGTTTGATAATGTCTTTTGCCATGGCGTAGCCGGGCGCTGCTTTACCACCAAATAAAACACATCTTTTAACAAGGCCTTCAGTGTCATTGCGTTTAATACGGTCATAAAGATGAATGACATGAAGCACGTTTAATAACTGGCGTTTGTATTCGTGAATTCTTTTAACTTGAATATCAAAGAGAGCATCGGGTGAGACAGTGACACCACAACTTTCTTTAATGAGCTCAGCAAGGCGTTGTTTGTTGGCCGTCTTAGTCGCCTGCCATTTTGCTTGAAAAGCGGGTTCTGACGCATAAGGTTCAAGCTTTTTGAGTTGATCAAGCTGTGTTATCCACTCATCACCGATAGTGTCGCTGATTAAGTTGGCGAGTTTTGGGTTACACCACGCTAACCAACGACGTTGGGTAACACCATTGGTTTTGTTATTGAATTTATGTGGCCATAACTGGTAGAAGTCGTTGAAGAGGCCTTTTTGTAATAAATCAGAATGCAGTGCTGCGACACCATTCACCGAGAAGCTACCGACAATGGCAAGGTGGGCCATTCTGACTTGCTGTTGACCGCCTTCTTCAATGATGGATAAGCGCGCGAGCCTTTGTTTATCTCCGGGCCATTTTTTAGCTACTTCACTTAGGAAACGTGCATTTATTTCGTAAATTATTTCTAGAATTCTTGGCAATAAACGCGCAAACATGTTGACTGCCCAACGCTCTAAAGCTTCGGGTAAGAGAGTGTGATTGGTGTAAGCCATGGTGCTTGTTGTGATTTTCCATGCTTGCTCCCAATTTAGATGATGTTCGTCCATCAGCAGTCGCATGAGTTCTGCTACTGCGACAGTAGGGTGAGTATCATTTAATTGGAAGCAGTTCTTGTCAGCGAAATGTTTGAAGTTTTGTCCGTGGTTGTTTACCCAAGTATTTAAGATATCTTGAAGACTGGCGGAGGCAAGGAAATATTGTTGGCGTAAACGCAACTCTTTACCATTTTCACTGGCATCATTGGGATAGAGCACCATGCTGATGTTTTCTGCTTCATTTTTAGCAGCAACGGCATCGGTATAAGATCCAGCATTAAAGTCTTCTAAATTAAACTCATCGGTGGCTGTCGCTTTCCATAAGCGCAGTTTATTGACTGTGCCATTTTTGTAGCCGGGAATAGGTAGGTCATAAGGGACGGCTAAGACATCATTGGTATTCACCCAATGAACATGCGTTTGTCCTTGCTTATCTTTGCGAAATTCAGTGTGACCACCAAAGGGGATTCGTTGGGTGAATTCTGGCCGTTCTAATTCCCAAGGGTTACCATCACGGAGCCAATGGTCTGGCATTTCAATTTGATTTCCATCTTTGATACTTTGTTGGAACATGCCGTATTCATAGCGAATTCCATACCCGGTGACGGGCAATTGTAAAGTGGCGCAGCTATCGATAAAACAAGCTGCAAGGCGCCCTAAGCCACCATTTCCTAGTCCAGCGTCATGTTCAAGTGTTGTTAGCTCTTCAAAGTCCAAACCAAGATCATGCATGGCACGTTTGGTATTTTCTTCTAATCCTAAGTTTAGCGCAGCGTTGCCCATGGCACGGCCCATTAAGAATTCCATGGATAAATAATAGGCTTGCTTACACTCGGTTTCGGCATAAGTATGTTGGGTGTGTTTCATTCGCTCAAATAAACGGTCGCGGATAGTGAAAGCGAGTGAAGAATATAAGTAATGGCCGGAAGCGCGGCTTTTGTCCTGAGCAAGGTGATTGCTGTAATAGTTTTTAAAGTCACGTTCTAGGGATTTGATGTCCATACCTAATTTAGGAGTGTCATGCAGTTCTGGTTTAAGTGTCAGTGTAGAGGTGTAACGAAGTGACATAATAGAAAGACCTCAAAAGTTAAATCGGGTTACTGGTTTATTTAATAGCGACACGGCTATTTTGGCTTAGAGACATCATTGTCAGGCGCAGATGATTTCAATTTCTGATGATTATAGCAAATACTCTCTATAATAGGCTTATTGGCCCTAGGGTAACGGGAGTGCTTTCGCGTCTTTAATCGTTTTCAGTGCTAAGAGAAAACCAAAGATCAAGTTGTTCGATAGCTTGTTCTTTACCTTGTTTATTTAGGGATGAAAACAATTGTACACTGGCAGAAAGCTGTTGCTTTTTTAGTGCGTCAGAGACTTGTAATAAGCTTGTTTTTGCTGCACCACTTTTGAGCTTGTCCGATTTTGTTAGCAGGATATGGACAGGAAGATCAGCATTATTTGCCCACTTGATCATTTGTAAGTCAAATTCTTTCAGCGGGTGTCTAATATCCATCATTAGCATCAGACCTTTTAAAGCTTTACGTGTTTCAAGGTACTTTCCGAGGGTTTGCTGCCAGCGAATTTTTACTTTTTCTGGCACTTTGGCATAGCCATAACCGGGTAGATCGACAAGGCTATTAATATCATCAATATTGAAGAAGTTAATCATTTGAGTCCTGCCAGGTGTTTTACTAATACGGGCTAATGATTTCTGCTCTGTAATGGTATTGATGGCACTGGATTTACCTGCATTAGAACGACCCGCAAAAGCGACTTCAATACCATTGTCAGCCGGTAGCTCTGATAATTGGGTTGCACTAATCGTGTAGTGCGCTTGGCGGTATAGGTTAACCATGAAAAACCTTTAATTGTTTTGTTTTGGCGTATTTTACACTGTGAGACACGTCGACTGTTTTTTTCCTGCTTTTATTTTCAGTTATTTGTCACGTCTAGGGGAGTAATTGGTGTAGGACTGTGCTGTTTTGGGTGCAAAAATGCCCTAATCAGGGTAGGATAGCGACTGATTGGTCTATTAAAATAATATGTGGAAATCACAATGAAAAAATGGTGCAAGGCAATTATCTTAAGCTATGTTGCTATTGCTTTACCTGCAATGGCTGCGGGTGATATTGATGCTGGGCAGGTGAAGTCAGTTGATTGTATTGAATGCCATGGTCCCGGAGGCAATAGTACGAAGCCGATGTTTCCTAAACTAGCAGGCCAAGGTGAAGGCTATTTGTTTAAACAGCTAATGGATTTTGCTTCTGGTGCACGCGAAGGTATTTTTATGGCGGGCATTGTTTCTGATTTGAGTGAGCAGGATATGGCTGATATGGCGGCTTATTTTGCCTCAACAAGCCATACGCCAGGTGCAGTATCAGATGTTTTGCTTGAGCAGGGCCAAAAATTGTATCGTGGTGGTAACAAAGAGACGGGTGTTCCTGCCTGTATGGCGTGTCATGGCCCAAGTGGTGCCGGTATTCCTGCCGCTAAATGGCCGTCATTATCTGGCCAACACATTGCGTACACTGAAGCGCAGCTAGCAGATTTTGCCAATGGAACCCGCCATAACGATATGAACGGTATGATGCGTGATATTGCTGCAAAAATGTCTAAGGCTGAGCGACAAGCTGTCAGTGCTTATATTTCAGGATTGCATTAAATAATAATTAATTGAAGATCGTGCAACTTTAAGGGGTCAGATCTTTTCTATTCAGTCGAGTATGTCGATTTTCAACCGGTTTTTTGTTTCTTATGTCTGACGTTAACGTTCCACCTAAACCACGCCAACCTTTTGGTCGGCGCCTATTCTTATTGCTAGGGTCTATGGATCTTGCGATTACTCTGTTATTGGTGCTAGCCGTTGCATCAGTGATTGGCACAGTATTGCAACAGAATCAGCCTTATGCTGACTATGTCATTAGATTTGGGCCATTTTGGTTTGATGTGTTTGAAACTGCCGGCCTTTATGATGTTTATAGTGCATTGTGGTTTTTGGCTATTTTGACATTATTGGTTGTGTCTACATCCGTGTGTGTAACGCGTAATGCGCCGACCATGATGAAAGATATGTGGCAAATGCGGACGCAGATACGTGAAAAGTCTTTGCGGGTGATGCACCATAATGATCAATGGTCGGTGGCTTTAAAGCCTGACCAAGCTGTAGCACGTATACAAGCAGGCTTATCAGACGCAGGATTTCGAGTTAGGCAAACGGAGAAGCCAGAGGGCATACTCTTATCCGCCATGAAAGGTGGCTTGAACCGCTTGGGGTATCTGTTTACACATCTTGCAATCATCGTTATTTGTATTGGTGGGATGTTAGATAGTAACTTGCGAATTAAGTTTGCGGAATGGCAAGGTGACCTTAAGGTTGAAACGCGTGATTTAGCGTCAAATGATGTGCCGAAAGAAAGTCGCTTAACACCGGGTAATCAAGCGTTTAGGGGCAGTATTCAGATTCCTGAAGGACGGGTAGCAAATGTGGTGTTTTTACCATTAAGAGATGGCTATTTAGTGCAGGAACTCCCTTTCACATTGAAAGTCGATGACTTTCGGATTGAGCATTATGCTACTGGCCAGCCAAAGTCTTTTGAAACAGATTTGGTGTTATTTGATGATACGTTACCAGAGCCGATTAAAACGACCATTTCTGTTAATCATCCCTTGATACATAAAGGTTATGCAATTTATCAGTCGAGTTTTGCTGATGGCGGATCGGGCTTGACGATGGAAGCTTGGCCTTTGGATGAGAGGGCTGGTGCTGAGCCCGAAAAATTCGAAGGGAAAGTATTTGAAAAGCGTCAAATGACATGGGGTGACAAACAGCTTCGTTTGGAGTTGGATTCTTTTAGACCGTTTAACATTAATCCTGATCCGACAGAAGAAGATCCTAAAAACGTAAGGAATTTTGGTCCTAGTTTTGGCTTTAAGCTTCGTTCTCCGACGGGAGAAGCAAAAGAATATGTGAATTATATGGTGCCTGTGATGCGCGAAGGTAGGCCCTTTTTCTTAAGTGGGGTGCGTTCAAGTCCAGCAGAAGAGTTTGGTTATTTGTATATTCCTGTTGATCGGCAGGGTAGCCTGAAAGAATTTAATCGATTCTTGCAACGTTTACGTGATGCAGATGCAATCGAAGTTGTTTCCCAACAAATGATGTTGGAAACGTTGACGCAGATGTCTGAGACCGACAGTCCACGCTTGCGAGCCAGTTTGCAAGAAACATTGCGCACCTTGGTGACGATGTTTATTCGTGGCGGTTTTACCGAGGTCAGTAATTTTATTGAAACTACGTTACCTGAAGGACAGCGCGAAAAATTAGGGCCGGCTTATTTGAGTATGTTGCGCGAGATGTTAGCCCGACTGTACTTTATGGATAGGGATCAAACTAGCCCAGTGACTGAAGCGGAGTTGCTATTTTTGCAAGATGCAGCGGATGCGATTGGTAGCTTATCTCGCTATGGATCGCCAGTTTATCTGTCGCTGAAGAATTATGATCATGTCCAGGCAAGTGGACTTCAAATTGCTAAAGCTCCTGGTAAGGTGACAGTGTATGTTGGTTGCACTTTACTGATTATAGGTGTGTTTATTTTGTTTTATTTGCCTCAGCGTCGGTTCTGGGCATTGATAAAACAAAAGGATGATGAAAGTGAGATAATCTTGGCTGGGATGAGTAATCGTAATCCACGTGATTTTGATATGTTTTTTGATCAGATGCGTGAAAAGCTGAGACAGGAGTCGGGGAACTCTAGTTCGCAATAATGTTCTTAACCATGAATGTTTGACCTAAGTTTAGATTTAGAAGAGAGAGTATGACAACAACAACAATTCTGAATAAAGAGAGCAGTTCACCAGCGATTCAGTGGTCTTGGTGGCTGTTGATGGCGCTAGCTGCGGGTTTACTATTTTCGATGTATGGCCATGTATTTGATGTCTATGAAATAGGCATTGTTATATTTTCGGCCGTTTCATTGGCTTTATTGGGCCAAAACTGGCCTGGTTTTAGAGTGTATATTGCAGCGGTTACAGGTTTAAGTCTGATTGCGATACAACTCTACGGCGATAATCTGGCCGCGGCAGAGAGTAACTTTTTCTTGAATTACTTGCTGGCTAGCCAATCGGCAATTATGTGGATGAGCGCCTTATATGTGATGGCAACGGTAGCTTATTTCATTGGCTTGTTTGCTAGGTCATCTTTTATAGAAAAAGTCGGCTCAGCGATGACATGGGCTGCCACGACGATGGGTATGGTCGGCTTGATGGTTCGCTGGAGAGAGTCTTATCTGATTAGCCATGACGTGGGC
Source organism: Piscirickettsiaceae bacterium (assembly GCA_018646825.1). Lineage (GTDB taxonomy): Bacteria > Pseudomonadota > Gammaproteobacteria > Nitrosococcales > Methylophagaceae. The sequence goes on along the minus strand of JABGUA010000032.1, from coordinate 108 downwards.
CATGTCCCAGTTAGTAACTTATACGAAGTCTTTATCTTATTTTCAGTGATTACTGCTTTACTGTATCTGTTTTATGAACGTCGTTTTAGAACGCGCGCGCTGGGTGGT
>JABGUA010000039.1 GCA_018646825.1 Piscirickettsiaceae bacterium | reverse complement strand
GCATCTTCCGTAGGTGCGTCCTATGGCAAAGGCTATGAACTTCCCGTGTTAGCCAAGTGGATGAAGATGCTGGAGGATTAATCTGGTATTTTATAATGCTAGAAAGGAAAGCCCCTCTGACGGGGGAGATGCCAGAGGGGTCAGGTTATCAACTTAAGAGCAAGATATCAACGTGGAGGAAATTATCTTGTGAGATAGTTATGCCCAGAATTTATGGTGCGTCATAGAGTTATAAATCTCTAACGGTTGTGCAAAACTTGCACTGCTACCCTTAAGGGCAGTGAAGCAATTCTGTGAATAGATGTGAGAATAGAGTGTAGGTGATGTTGGAGATTGGTATGAGGACTGCGACCTACCCTAATTAGCAGTGAAACAGTTAACTGCTTGAATTAAGGTTATTTATTACTGGTGAAACACGGTAAATGGTGCACTCGACAGGATTTGAGCCTGTGACCTTTGACTTCGGAGTATATTGGTCGTAAATTAAGATATAACAAAATCAGTATATTATTTGGCTTCAGTGAAGAAAAATTCAATTGAAGTATAGTGAGTTGAGCAGTTTTTGCTCTTAATGGTCACCCTTTTCTCTACTTTACGCTCCGCTGTGTCTTTTCGCGCCTGTTTTACCGCTTGTTGTAGGCACGGTTTAATGATCTAGTCTATGTTACGTTTATATTGTTAAACCAATTCAACCAAAAGCTAACTATGTTGGTTTTAGGCAGGAGGACTACTATGAAGAAAACTTTTTTGAAAGCGTTAGCGGTTGCCGCCACCGCTGCCGCCTTTGGGCTCGTTGCCCAAGCTGCAAACGCAGATGCAATCGACGACATCAAAACAGCTGGTGTGCTTAAAGTTGGCGTAAAAGCTGACTACAAGCCATATGGCTTTCTGGATCCATCAGGTGCAATTGTTGGCATTGAGCCAGATCTTGCAAAAGACGTAGCTGACAAGCTTGGCGTTAAAGTTGAGTTCGTGCCGGTGGTGAGCTCGAACCGGATGCAGTTCCTTGAACAAGGTAAAATTGACTTGATGATCGCAACCATGACTGACAAGCCCGACCGCCGTAAAGTCGTTGGCATTGTCGATCCAAATTACTATTCATCGGGCACTAATATTCTCTCCAAGAAGTCACTTGGTTTCAAAACCTGGGAGGACCTGAGAGGGAAACCGGTTTGTGGTATTCAAGGTGCGTTTTATAATAAAGCAACATCACAAAAATTTGGCGCAAAAATTGTGGCATTTAAAGGCACCGCAGAAGCCTACGCTGCTTTGAAGGCGGGTAACTGTGCTGCTTTTGTCTATGATGATTCTGCCATTGTTGCGAAGACAAAAGATCCAGTTTATTCGGATTACGAAATGCCGCTGCCAACGATTGACGATGCCCCGTGGGGCCTTGCTGTCCAATTGGGTCAAGACGGTTTCAAAGCCATGATGAGTGAAATGATCATTGGCTGGCATAAGTCTGGTCGCATTCTTGAGCTTGAGACAAAGTGGGGCGTCAGCAACACACCATTTGCACAAAATATGCACGCAAAATACAAGTGAACCATAACGCACATCCATTCCTGGCAGCATTCGCTGCTGGGGATAATTTTTTATAGGCAGGCGGTGGTGGAAAATTTCTTTGATTGGTTCAGAATATTGTATGAGGAAACAGGGATAAACTTGCCGTTTCTTTATGATGTTTATGATCGTGCCCGATTATTAAATGGGTTTTTAATGACCGTTAAGCTCTCAATGGTTTGTTTGTTTTTTTCAGTTATTATCGGCATTATTGGTGCCTGGCTTCAAGGATCATCGTTCAAATGGACACGCCGCATTGTTAATGGTTACATACAAATTTTTCGTAATACTCCTCCACTTGTTCAGTTGTACTTTTTTTATTTCGCCATTGGCACGCTTCTTCCGAAGGTTGAAACGGACTGGGGTGGCCAAGCGCCAATGTTGGGAAGCTTTGCGTGGGCAGCGATCTCACTTTCATTTTTTGCTGGTGCTTTTAATGTTGAGATTTTTCGGTCTGGAATCGAAGCTGTGCCAAAGTCAACTGTTGAGGCCGCTGAATCCCTTGGCTTCAATCGGTTGCAGATTTATCGTGACATTGCACTGCCTCTGGCCTTTCGAGTGTGTCTACCTGCGCTGAACAATAATCTTGTCAACTTGGTAAAAACAACGACGCTGGCCTATGCGATTGCGGTACCAGAAATGTTGTACGAAGCTAATCAAATCTGGTCAGACAATGTCAATGTAACCGAAATGATGCTGTTCCTTTTGGTTGCCTACTTTGTTTTGGTTGGCATTTTGGTTTGGGCAATGAATAGTTGGGAGCAGGCGATGAAAATACCTGGTTACG
>JABGUA010000033.1 GCA_018646825.1 Piscirickettsiaceae bacterium | reverse complement strand
CCAAAATATACTGGCACAGTTCTAGGGGGCTAAGACACCCTCACTTGTGATGCTTGAGCCGTTCGGTTTCACGGCATTTTTTGCTATCGCTGGGTATGTTGATTAAAATCGAAGCATAAGGTCAGCTACGTTCATCACGAGCAGCGTCCGTTAACGTGTTTGAATTCTGCTTTTGAACGCGTTCATACTCTTCTAATCCCTGCTCCATCATTGCCTGATGCCCTTTAGCTTGCCGGATCAAAGCCAATCCTAAGATCCAACCGATCGCCAAAGAACCTATGCCAAAAAGTATCATATTGCGCACAATCCAAAAAGGCTGCCCATTGATGTGATCTGCATAGGCCCCAAAGAAAAATAGCGAAGAAGTTAGCGACAAACCAATTATAAGTAACACCCCATAACCAATCTTAAATTTTGGAAACATGGCGGCTAATGCAACTATCGATAGGCGAATTATTAGCTTAATCATTATACGTTCCTTTAAGGGGTGGCATTATCCTGCTTCTTTGGGCGCAGGGTCGTTTATTTTTAATTGATATTGTACTTATTTGGACTTTTCTTATTCAAAGGCCTCACCCTCGGCGATATAGTTTGGCGCAGGAATACATGCAAAATTTCCCGTAATTCCCACAGTTCCGACCTCTTCCATTTGAGCAGCTGCGTTTAAACATTCTTCTTTTGTATCCATTTCACCAACGGTAAGCAGGCCATTTATCGCTATGAAAACTAATATCCAGGAATATTGAAACAATCTAATTTTCCTTCTAAGGGGTCAACGTCCTGCCGCTTTTGGCAGTCCCGACTATTGATTAGGTACAACTATGTCTTGAACCTGCGAAACCTAAGCGCAGCCAACGAGGACAGGCATATCCTACACAAACAAAGAACAATAGAAATGACAAATATATTTAATTAAATGTTGCATAGATAAACATTATCCTCCGACAGCCATATTGTGGTTATGCCATAAAGCAGAGTCTCCTTGTATCAAACTGGTTCTGGTTCGGCGGTGGATCTCTTAGGTTCAACACCAGCGGCTCAAACGCTTAAGGGCGTTATCTGGAACCTTTGTTACCCTTTAAACACTCAACTTGCTCGGCCCAACATCTCCGGCTTTCTTATTAACGCCATCACCCCGTAAACCTTTGCATAACCAAGCGTATCTGAGCGGCGGTATAGCTAGGCTTTCTACCCTTGCAGCTTTCCGGTTTGTTAGCTTTAGCATGCGCAATACCTTCTAACGGGGCTTTCTTCATCGCTAACTCTTATGGCTTTGCGATTGGTGACATAAAGGTAAGCATTGCATCGCGTGAGGTTGTGGCCAGCGCATCAGATGGCTTGGTCTCAAACGCTAGAAGGTTGAAGATCGCCTTAATGGTAACGCTATAATCCAAGAATAACCGGATATTCTTTTTGGTGTCATCGTCGCTACGACCAAACTGGTCTGCTTTTTCTGGTCATAAAAGCGTCTTCCTCTCGGGGCGAATAAGAGAGATGCCATTGGTTTGGGCGTTCAGCTTGGAAAGTGTGAAAAAAACTGACATTCGCGCATCTGCAATAACCTCTTTTTTTATCAAACCTGACTGTTTTTATTGAGGTGGCTAATGCTTGATGGATTGCGTTGATATGCTGGCTCTAAGATATAAAAACGTCTAACTCATCTGTTAGATCAAATTAATGAATGGGGTGTCCTGTGCGTTTTGTAGCCTTTGGTGTCCAGTCAATCCCAATTCTAGGGGGTGTTCGTGAGTTGGCTTACCATAATCGGGTATAGCTTTTAGCCACAAATTACTCGCATTCAGCGATGGCTGCAGCCATGCCCATGCCAGTTGCTACATTCACCAACGGCAAAGAAGCCGCTGCAGCCGTACACTCAACTTCACCCCGTATGAGAGGTTTATCGTCTGGCGCTTTCAAGTTGTAATACGCCATAGAGCCGCCGAGCGCTGCTATGATCACGACCAGTGTTATGATTTGGCTAGTGTTCATTAAGTTTATTTTTTCTGCTGCTTTTTCTGCTCTTTGGGTTTTTTACGCTTAGAGTCACGTAGTTTTTCTTTGGCTTCCGTACTTAGCATAATGGCTACTGCCCGCAGATCTGTTTGCTCGAAGCGTTGCGTTTGCGTGTCACTATTCGTTCGAACTTGCTGTAGTGGATCGTTTCCTGACTTCTGCTTCAGCATCAAGGCATCATTGAAGGCTTTTAGCATTTGGCCCGAGTTTTTATTCAGTTTGGCATCCATACAATAATGATAGCAGAAGAAGCCTGGTTGGTTAAGCAAAGCTTTCATTCGGGTCAGTTGACGCCTGCGCAAAAAAAACATTGATCTGTTAGTCTCTGAAGGACGTATCTCTTTCATGATTAAAAACAATAACCGCCCCGCTAAAACCCCGATCAGGGCAAAGGCCGCCAAATTTGCTTTTACGGTAAGCCAATCTGATCGATTGATGTTTGGCATAACGATATACGCGGCTTTGGCGTTTTTACTGATCACGCACAGCTGATTAAGTGTTTTCCTCGCTAATCAGCCAGAGCAAGCAATGATTACAATGCCCCCTGAGCTAAAGATACTCTTGATATATTGCTTGCTGGTAATGCTGATGCTGGTGGTACAATCAATCTTGGCGGTACACCAGCATGGGCTAAGGCCATTGGTTGGTTCAAGAGATGGCATAGAATATACGGGCTTAGCTGACCGAGCCATACGAGCGTTAAACAACACGCTCATCTCGCTTGTATTGATTATTCCCCCGGTTTTCACACTTGCTCTGCTGTCTGTTTCTACCAATATAACCACAGCCGTTTTGCAGGCATTCGTTGTGGTGAGAGTAGGGCACTTTATTGTGTATCTACTTGGGATTTCTTGGATAAGAAGCTGCCTGTGGTGGACAGGTCTTATATGCACCGTTTATTTGTATGTGATCTGTTTAGGTCTTTAGCGAGACGTAAGGTTATATCTTTTGCCATGGAAACGGCTTCTCTTCACTCGCGCCAAGCAGAAATGCGAAGTCCTTATCATACCAACTCCTAAAGTTTGAGGCCAGTTCGGTGATAAAGACGTTTTTCTCCTTCGAGATAACAATCCACAGAAATTGCACGAATGCCAAAAATCCGATGATTGTTATGCCAATGTTCATCATTATGCCGATGACAAGCATCTGAAAGCCCCTCATGACAATCTGTTTACGCTCTGATGTTACAAGTTGTGACACTCTGCCCTCCTTTACCAAGGGTGGATATAAGAAGACTATGCTGCGGCTTCAACACCAAGCATCCCCCCCCTTAGCGGGGGCCTGTGGGGGGATGCTCAATAGTGGCGTTTTTGCGCTTAAATATGCGGGGGTGTAGGCATGCAGCCTATCGCGTTTAACTTTTGGTCGTGATCTTAATTAAGATTCGCACGCGCAGTGGCTTTTCTCCAAAATCAGCGTTGAACAGCCCATCCTTGAGCCCGGAACGCATAAGATAAAACTTTCTGCAGAGAATTCTGGTGCCTTCATCGCAGCCCGCAGTATTTACTATTCTATCTGTTCTTGGGCTACTCAGGTTGCGATCTAGTCGTTGTCCCGCCTATGCCCATTGTTGTATTTACGACATAAGCAGTTGAGGGGGTAGCAGAGCCATTGAATTTTTGGCGCACTTTTTGCTCTTTAGAAAGATAAAGCAACAAAGGATCGAAAAAATGTCAGGCTCCCTAATAAGTGCAGATTTAATTATTGAAGGTGACATAAAGAGTGATGGAAACTTGACTGTCGATGGAAGAGTGGTCGGGAATGTCAGCTGCATAAATGTGACGATAAATTCGGGTGGGTTTATTCAAGGAAACATAAAAGCACATCATCTTGTCAGCCTTGGAAGTATTTCAGGGGATATTCACGCCAAAAGCGTTGATCTGAAAGAAGGCTCTACAACTAAGACCAATTTGGAAAGCGATAATCTGCAAGTCAGCTCTGGGGCCGTACTCCAAGGGCAAGTAAATATCAGCGGAGCATCGACTTAACCCTGAAGGGCTTAAAATAAAATTGCACCTCAACTCAAAGCGTATATCAGGCGTTGTTTCTATCACAGAGACGCCGCTTGCAGATGGTTCGGTTACCGGGGCGGGTGTGAATTTGGCCTGATGTTTTGTGGTCCGGATCTAACGTTTGAGATCAAATATTTTTTAAAGGAACCTTATGGTACACTATTGGGGGCTCAGCTGCTTACCTCTTATAAGCGCCACTGGCGCGAGATAGCGATTCACGGACCTTTACCTTCTATTATCGGTATTTGTGCGTGATCAAGCGCCTTGGCTAATCTGCCCAACAACAAAGAGCCATCAGAATAAAACCTTTCCAATATTGGGTTTTAAGAAATCTGCCTATTTTAAGGTGAGCATTCTCTATGCGCTCATCTATGCCTGTCTAATTTTTTACCTTCTACATAGCCAATGAAGCCACTCAATTTCACGCTGTTAGAATTTGCAGCAGCTAATGAAGCATTCGTTCTTGAACTGATTGCTTGAGCTTCTTTTGGGCTCTAAGGGCGTGTGGTTCCACTGGCATAATCAACCCCGGCACGATGAAGGATATATGAAACTTTTGGCGCCGGTAATCTGATCAAAACTCTTCTAAGCCTG
>JABGUA010000084.1 GCA_018646825.1 Piscirickettsiaceae bacterium | reverse complement strand
TTTAATTTCCCAACTTTAGCAGAAGCTTATCGAATTGCTGCCATAGAAATTATTGCTAAAAGGCCTAAAGAGTAATGACACAACAAACAATCATGATCACGGGCGCAACGTCAGGCTTTGGCGAAGCGATGGCAAGATTGTTTGCACAACATGGGTGGAAATTAATTTTAACGGGCCGACGCCAAGAACGGTTAAATGACTTACAACATGAACTTGGCAAAGCCGCTGTACATACCTGTTGTTTTGATATCAGAGACAAAACAGCCATTGCGGAAGCCATTGATAATTTACCAATAGGTTTCGACGAAATAGATGTACTTGTTAATAACGCTGGCCTAGCGTTAGGCATGATGCCAGCAGACAAAACAGACATAGATGATTGGGAAAAAATGGTCGATACCAACATCAAGGGCTTAATGTATTGCACCAGAAAAGTATTGCCAGCAATGCGCAAGCGTAGCAAAGGCTACATTATCAATTTAGGGTCAGTAGCGGGAAGTTGGCCTTATCCTGGCGGAAATGTTTACTGTGCTAGTAAAGCATTTGTTAAACAATTCTCTTTAGCTTTAAGAGCCGACTTATTAGGTAGTAATATACGTGTGAGTAATATTGAGCCCGGTGCGGCTGAAACAGAATTTTCGATGGTACGGTTTAAACAAGATCAGAGCTTGGCAAATGCCGTCTATCAAAATACCACAGCATTATCTGCGCAAGATATTGCTGACACCGTCTTCTGGTTGGTCAGTACACCAGAACATATGAATGTCACAACAATGGAAGTAATGCCAACACAACAAGCAACAGGTCCATTAGTGATGTTTAGAGATCATGATGAATAATCTGAGGTATGAATGATGAAATACAGAGATAGCAATGATGAAGTGTTAATGGTTGAAGAAGAGTTTGGCAGTGACAACGTAGAATATGACGAAAGCGAAGATATGTTCTTAGAAAGTGAAGTTACAGATTACGATATGAACATGAATAGTGTACAAAGTCCGCTAGATTGGTCTGACTTTTAAAACAAAATTAACATGAAGGTTCAGACATTTGGGTAAAGGCTTAGTAATAATGTTGTAAACCGTGCAATGAAAAAATACCACCGGCTAAAAACAAACCGGTGATATATGATTCAATGCAGTTAAACTAAAGGTTAAAGTCGAAATTAACACCAGCCAAAATGCTACGACCTGTAATGGTTGTCGCGTCTTTTAAGAAACTAGTGTGACGACGTCCGTCTTCATTTAATAAATTACGTCCTTTAACAAAAACCCCCAAGCCTTTTAATGAGTTTGGTGACCAATTTGCATTAAAAGACAATAAGTCATAACCATCAGTACCACTTTCGAGATTTGCTGTTTTACTTTGGTTAAAGACACGTTGATAATCCATACTGAATGCTAAGTCACCGCGACCCGTATCAAATCCTAAACCTACACGAGCTGGAGAGATACGCGGTAAATCGTCACCGCTATCTAGCTTAGCTCTGACGTAATCAGCAGAGAGGCGCAATTTGAAAGGCACATTGCCTTCGCTGATATGCCATGCTGATGTAAATTCAGCACCATAGAATTTGGCATCTTCTTGTTCATTAGTAAGGAAGTTGTTACCTTCATCACTCAAGACTTCAGCGCCACCAATCGTCAGGGTCTCTAGATAAATATAGTCGCTGACTTGGTTATAGAACGCGGTGATGTTATAGGTAAAATCACCGTGATGTCTATCTAAACCAATTTCTAAATTGGTGTAGGCTTCTTCGTCTAAGTCGGGATCACCAATTTCAACCGTTTCTGAGGCATGGTGTTCACCGAACGAATAAAGTTGTTCCGGTGAGGGTGCCCGCTCGGATCGACTTAATGACACTCTAAAGTGATGGCTATCATTGATATCAACAATGGCACCTGCCGACACACTGAAAGGTGTAAAGCTACGGTCGCCGAGTTTAGCCGTTTGCATTAACTCACCTACGAATGGGGCTACGAAGTCAACGTCACGCTCTTGATCTAAAGTAGCAGGTTCAGAGTCGACATAATCAATACGTGCGGCTAATTCAACATGACCAAAAGAGGTTTCTGTGTTTTCTAAGACAAATACGCCATAAGAACGCGTTTCGTTATCACGGACATAGAAACTGCCACCATGACCACCTGCTTCGGGTGCACTAGTCTGAAAATCAGCATCATTGATTTGTAAACCAACGACACCATCCCAGGCACCAATTGGATTATGGAGTAACTCGATACGTACTTCCGTTTCATCTTTATCAAATTCACCTTCAACGCCAGACCCTTCTAGAAGCCCACCATCAAATTCAGCGGCAACTTCAGCCTGATAGAATTCGGTATAGGCGACTTTAAAGCGGGCGGTATGAATACCTGCGAAGGGATCATCGATTTCACTACGAAAATCCAGACGTTCATAGTCTGCTCTGATATGCGCTTGTTCTTCTTCACCGACACCTGTAATGACGGTTGGAATGCCGTAGCTTGTCTTCCAGCGGCTATAACCAAGCGCTGCAAATCCCCAGTCTTGGCTGTAAAGACCCGTTAAAGAGAAGCTATTAATATCGTTACCACTATTCTCTAAAGTGCCTTTATCGCCGGTTGTTTGATCTTCGCCTTGGAAACCATCGATATCAAAGTCATCGCTACGTTGGCCAGCATAATCACTGCGAATCACAAAATTGTCTGATAGAGGTAATGAAAGACCAATATTACCGAGACGTTGGTTACCATTGCCACTATAGCTAAATTGACCATGAACATTGGTTTCATCACTGAAGTTAGGGTTGAAATGTTCACTAATGACATTAATGACACCACCGGATGCATTACCGCCATACAGTAGGGTTGCAGGGCCACGCATAATTTCAACCTGAGATGCATTACTGGTGCCTATCGCGACATTATGATCTGCACCTTCCCCAGCAACGTCAACAACTCTTAAGCCATTATTTAGAATTTGAACACGAGAACCCGTCAAACCACGAACGACGGGACGGCCGACACCGGGTCCGAAGTCTGAATTGCTGATACCTGGTAAACCATCTAAGGTTTCGCCCAGTGTTGTTGATTGGCGGTGTGCTAATTCTTCGTCTGTAATGACCGTGACAGAATTAATTAAATCATCAACAGTGCGATCCCCAAATGGATCAGAAGTAACAATGAGGTTGTGCATTTCTAGGGGTGTTGGCTCAGCCGCATAGACTGACGGATTCATAACCATAGAAGATAAAGCGGTGCTGATTAAGAACGCCGTTCTTTTTTTATAAAATGGGTTTCCCATTACTATTCTCCAGCATAGGTATTCAATAAATGTATATGACGCTTTAAGAAGCAACATAACGCATTGATAAACAGAGGGGTGTTCCCTTGTTTATGTGATACCTGTGTATAAATAAATTGTTAATCGCTAGATTAAGTCAAAAATAAGACAAATCTAGGACTTGATTTATGAAAGGATTAGGAGAATAAGACAGGGGGGGCGCGGATGGCATAGGCATCACGCTGTTTGTTTTGGCGTAGCGTGATAGATTGAACAGCGTTAACAACCGTGTTGTATGCCACGGTAGTAACGGAAAGGTGAGGGACAATATCTAGGGCGGGGCTATTAGCAAAGGCTTCGAAACGTTCACACTGCTCATCTTCAGCATGAAAAGCATGCTCAGCATCATGCCAAATGGCAAGCGACTGCATTAACAGCAAGAGTGCTGTAATGAAATAAAGTAGCTGATGTTGTTTAGACGGGCTAAACATAGTGTTTGTCTTTAAGTCAGAAGATTTTGCAGCAGAGTCTCATAGATCTCCGACAAAGTGTCAAGATCTTTAACAGAAACGCATTCATTCACTTGATGAATAGTGGCATTACATGGGCCGAGCTCAACGACTTGCGCACCTGTTGGCGCAATAAAGCGCCCGTCAGAGGTACCACCAGAGGTAGAGAGTTCAGTGTCATAACCGGTTACAGTTTGAATGGCAGATTTAACGGAGTCAACCAACGGGCCACTAGCAGTTCTAAAGGGCTTACCAGATAAGGACCAAGATAAATCATAATCTAAACCGTGCTGATTCAAGACAGTTTCAACCTGCTGCTGAAGTTGGTCGTGTGTGGACTCTGTTGAATAACGGAAATTAAACACAAGTTCAGCTACACCCGGAATCACATTAGTCACGCCGGTGCCCGAATTCAAATTAGACACTTGGAAACTGGTTGGAGGGAAATCCGCATTACCTTTGTCCCACTTTAATTGACATAAAGCATTGAGAACTGGGGCCATCAAATGTATCGGGTTTTCAGCTAAATGTGGGTAAGCAATATGGCCTTGTTTTCCTTTAATAGTCAGATGCCCATTTAGAGAACCACGGCGACCATTTTTAACAATATCCCCAACTTTAGCGGTACTACTCGGCTCCCCAACCAAGCACCAGTCTATTTTTTCACCACGAGCTTCAAGTGTTTCAATGACCTTAACAGTACCACCAGTCGCAGGTCCTTCCTCATCACTGGTGATTAAGAAGGCGAGACTGCCAGTATGATCGGGATGTTGTGCAACAAAGCGTTCACAGGCTGTCACCATGGCTGCGATACTGCCTTTCATATCTGCTGCGCCACGACCATATAACAAGCCATCACGAATTTCAGGCTCAAAAGGGTGTGACTGCCAGTCCGTTATCGGTCCTGTTGGGACAACATCAGTATGGCCAGCAAAAGCAAAGACAGGGCCAGTCGTGCCTCGACGTGCCCATATGTTATCAGTCCAATCATCATCTTGGCCAAAACGTAGATGTTCGATCTCGAACCCAATGGCAGAGAGTCTGTCAGCTAATAATTTCTGACATCCTTTATCATCAGGTGTAATGCTATCTCGGCTGAGCAGGTCCTGTGTGAGAGCGAGTGTGGCAGACATATTATTTTCCAAAATAAGCAGTGTAGTCGGCTTCTTTAAAGCCGACGACACAGTCATCATTGCGTGTCATTACTGGCCGTTTAATCAAAGTTGGATTTGCCAACATGAGCTCAACGGCAAGGGCTTCATCAAGTTGCTCTTTTCGCGGATCTTCTAGCTTACGCCAAGTCGTACCGCGTTTATTAAGCAAGATCTCCCATGAGACTTTTTTCAACCAAGTTTCAATCCTACTTTGGTCAAGGCCATCAGCACGAAAATCATGGAAAGTATAAGCCACGTCGTTAGCCTCAAGCCAACGACGTGCTTTTTTAACCGTATCGCAATTTTTAATGCCATATAGAATCATATTGAATCTAATCTCAACTTAATAAGAAAGAACTATTCATGAGGATTTTTATTCGAGGGCAAGGCGAATCATTTTTTGAGAACCGGAGTGTATTGAAATACATGAGGATCACAGAAAAATAATTCAACGCTGCCATCGGATAAAAAGACCATTAATATTAAATATCGCGAAGTAATTCATTGATACCAACTTTACCGCGTGTTTTCGCATCAACTTGTTTCACAATAACTGCACAATACAGGCTGTAAGTGCCATCTTTAGAAGGCAAGTTACCAGAAACAACAACCGAACCGGCAGGAATACGACCATAGCTGATTTCACCGGTCATACGGTTAAATATTTTTGTGCTTTGACCAATATAAACACCCATTGAAATAACAGCGCCTTCTTCGACGATAACACCTTCAACAACTTCGCTGCGAGCGCCAATAAAGCAATTATCTTCAATAATTGTAGGCCCAGCTTGTAATGGTTCTAAAACACCACCAATGCCAACACCACCTGATAAATGGACGTTTTTACCGATTTGAGCACATGAACCAACGGTTGCCCATGTATCGACCATCGTACCGGAATCAACATAAGCGCCAATGTTCACAAAAGAGGGCATTAATACGGTACTTGGCGCAATATATGAGCCACGGCGAACTGCAGCAGGTGGGACAACACGAATACCGGCTTTATCAAAGTCAGCTTCGCTGAAACTGGCAAATTTTGGGTCCACTTTATCGTAGTAATTGGTTTCACTACCGGGCATGATTTTGTTGTCATTCAAACGGAATGATAATAAAACCGCTTTCTTTAGCCATTCGTTGACAACCCAATCACCATTTTGCTTTTCAGCAACGCGGGTTGAACCATTATCAAGCATTTCAAGTGCATCGTTAACAGCATCACGTACAGTAGCATCTGCATTTGCAGGGGTAATATCAGCACGATGCTCAAAGGCATCTTCGATGATTTGTTGAATATCACTCATGTTGGGCTTTCTCCAATTGGAATTTTAAATTATAGGTTTTCAATAAGATGGCGGATACGTCTAGCCGCTTCGACACATTCTTCTAATGAGGCAACAAGTGCCATGCGAATACGATTTTCTCCCGGGTTTCCTGTGGCAGTATCACGGGCCAAATAGCTTCCGGGTAAGACGGTTACATTTTGTTCATGAAATAAACGTTGTGCGAAAACGGTATCAGCGATCGGTGTTTCAGCCCAAAGATAGAAACTGGCTGCGGGTTGTTTTACATTCATTACTGGTGAGAGGATGTCTAGAACAGCAGCAAATTTTTCACGGTAATACTGTCGATTATAAGCAACATGATCCTCATCTTGCCATGCACTGATAGAAGCGGCTTGTGTTGCTGGCGGCATGGCACACCCATGATAGGTGCGATAGCGTAAAAAGTCCTTCAAGATGGCTGCATCACCCGCAACAAAACCAGAACGTAACCCGGGTGCATTTGAACGCTTCGACAAACTATGGAATACCACGCAACGGCTGTAATCAGTATAACCAGAAAGCATTGCAGCTTGTAGTAATCCAATAGGCGGGCTAGCTTCGTCAAAATAGATCTCTGAATAGCATTCATCTGAAGCAATAATGAAATCGTACTTATGAGCGAGAGCGATGAGTCTGGTTAAGGCATCAGAATTAATCACTGCACCTGTTGGGTTACCAGGACTACACAAGTAAACAAGCTGACATTGTTGCCAAACAGCTGGGCTGACGGCATCAAAATCTGGCATGAAATCAGATTCTGCCGTGCAATTGAGTAAGTAAGGTGTTGCGCCAGCTAAAATTGCAGCGCCTTCATAAATTTGATAGAACGGGTTCGGCATCACAATCAGGGGATCT
>JABGUA010000034.1 GCA_018646825.1 Piscirickettsiaceae bacterium | reverse complement strand
CGTAGGATGCCTCACTCTAAAACAATCAAGGTAATTTGATACATTGTCAGATGACTTAACAACCTAAGGTAAATGATGTCGTTAGCTAGACAAATAGCACGTAATTACTTTGCATATTCAAATCGCTCTGAGCTGCCTCAAATTGCCAGTTTGTTTAGTGAAAACTGCACTTATTATTCTGTTAATTTAGGTTTTTTCATTGGAAAGGCTGATGTGATTGCTATGCAGAGGGAGTTCCATGGACAGTATGAGTCTGTGGCGTGGACTATTGATCATATCGCCGAGGTCAAGCCCAATATTATTGAAATTGAATTTAGTTTTAAAGGTGTTTTGCCTGATGGTGAAGAACAAAACCGACAAGGAAGTGAGCATATTTTGATATATGATGGGCTTATTCAACATGTTGCTGTGGGTTTGTAAATGATGGAAATGAGATTAGATGACTGAACAGTTAAAAAAATTATGTGATATGGCGACTGAGGCACATGAACGTGTTCAATTAAATCATGCTGATATCGATCCCATTGTCGGTGTACACCATAAAATGCGCGATGCCGGGTTTCCCGCTGATGTCATGACGATTGATTGTTTAAAAACAGGTAAACGTATTATATTAATTTTGAATGATGATGAGCTTGATGTCGTGAGTTATCAATTTTCTTACAAAGATAAAGATCCGGCATCTGAATTTGAACAGTTGGCTTTTGATGCGCTAAGCCCATCACAATTATATGACTGGATGAGCAGCTATTTTGCTCGGCCATTGAGCTAACATTTACATCAGATGAATAAACGTCTTATTCATTGGTGTTTTAGTTGTTTTTTCTTTGTCATTCAGCCTGTTGTGTTGGCTGATGAAATTCCCTTGCCTTATCGGTTTATTACCCACATTGTCGACCCGGCGCAAGGAAACCTGGCCTTCTTTTGGCGCGATGATGCGGGACAGCCATATCAAAATTTTAGTCGTTTAAAACAGGCTCTAGCAAGGAAAAACAAGACTTTGGTATTTGCAATGAATGGTGGCATCTTCCAAGAAAATTTGACGCCGTTAGGTTTATATATTGAGCAAGGCAAGATGCAATACCGCTTAAGTCGCCGTCAGCAAGGTTACGGCAATTTTTACATCCAGCCGAATGGTGTGTTTTATTTGACCAAGTCAGGTCAAGCTCATATCGTTTCTACATCTGAGTTTGAGCTCAATAGTGATATTGACTATGCAACACAATCTGGCCCCATGTTATTGGTCGATGGCGAGATTAATCCAAAATTTACCGAAGGGTCGTTAAGCTTACGTATTCGTAATGGTGTCGGCCTTTTATCCGATGGCCGTATTATGTTTGCTATGTCGAAAAGTTTTGTTAATTTTTATGATTTTGCCGATTATTTCAAACAGCAAGGTTGCGAAGTAGCCTTGTATTTGGATGGCTCGGTATCTCGCGTTTATTTACCTAAAAAAAATATTCGGTCTGATGGCCTTTTCGGTGTAATAATCGGTGAGGTTAGTCGTCTAGGTAATGAATGATGTTATTTGTTAATACTTGGGAGTGATGATGGCTAAGTCAATTTGGTTGATGGCGATACCTTTGGTTTTATTGTTAACTGCCTGCACAAGAGAAGAGGTTGTTACTGATGGCCCAAAGCATGGTGAGGTAAGAGATGCTGAACCTGTGGTGGTTTGGGATAACACGCAGCAGATATGGGTGCCCCCTGAGGCTTTTTGGGTAACAGAAACTGATGCTCGTGGTGGTTTGACGTGGCCACAAAGCACAGTTTATCCAAAATATGGTGATGTGGTTGAGTTTGACACCTTTTTAGTCGAACTGCCATCAGGTACTTGTCTGATGACATTTTTTCATTCACGTTGGCGCCGAGCCAATGATGTGTGGCGTTGGGATACTGCTTTTAATGATTATGGTGCTTGTCCACACGTTTTTGAATAAGGGTTAAGGTACTGGGCTTGCGCCTGTGCCTTTTACCATTGTCCAAAGTGTTTTAAGGTTATTTGTTCTATCTTTCGCACTACGATTAGCTGTCCATTTTATATGGCTTTTCAAGTCTGCCGATGGCGATAATTCAATTCCCCACAGGCCGTCTAATTTATTAGGTAACATCGAATAACGCATATCAATAATGCGATTTGGGTTGTCGGGGTCTAATGCAAGGTGATCAGCAGAGAACCAACGAAAACGTTCAATATCGATAGCTTGCTGACTTGTGGTATTTAACCAGGGAAAATCACGGTTAATATTCAATTTTGGTGTGGAGTCACCTTTAAAGAAACCAGTAGTGTTGAATACACGAACAGCATCAACATAATAGCGGCCTTGGTATTCGTAGATACTTTTCCAGACAATCAAGTTTGCAAAACTTGGTTTTACACTCAGGTCAATGGCCTCATGACCACGACTCTCTGCGATGTCCTGGGCAATGGTTACTGCTCGATCTTCTTGTATTAAGCCTAAGCTTAAATAACTCATTGCATAAAGCGAACCGAAATAGGCGAGAGTGTGTGAACGCCGCCAGAGGGCGAGTAACACAATAGCCAGTAATGGCATTGTAAAAAGAGGGTCGATGATCGATATGTTATTCCAGGCAACACGATCATTGCTGAATGGCCAAAATAATTGCGTGCCATAACTTGTACAAGAATCTAGTAACCCATGCGTAGCATAGCCAACAGTGCTATAGAGATACGCTTTTCCGAAAGTTAAGGTTTGGTTTTTAAAGGTATGACGAAGTAAAAACCAGAAAATCGTGGCACAAATTAGTCCGCCAATCGGCATGAAAATGATGGCGTGGGTAAATTGGCGATGAAATTCTAAAAATAAGAGGGGGTCATCTCCAGAGCGAATAAGGATGTCCAAATCTGCAGCCATGCCAGAGAAAAAGCCTAATAAACTGGCGATGCCTATTTCTTTTTTTGATGAGACAGACTGTGAGGCCGATATGCCTACAACGCCTTGGCTTAATGGATCCATGCTTTTTTGATTTGGTTACTTTATATTCTAACGTTGAATGATAGCATGTCTTTATGTGGGGTTATCGCGTTTAGTTTTTGTACAAGAAGGGCCCGTTAATATTATCTACAATGGCTTTTTATGTCATTAATTGTCGTTATACTTTTGCTAAATGTCGTAAACCTAAAACCCCTACGAAAATAGGTGAAAATAGCCAAAGTGTTGGAAGTAAGGGCAATGCAGATACTTTTGCAGCGCCCGCTATCGAAATACTTAATAAAAGTACGGCTAGAAAAAACAGCATATTTTTCATGATTAAAGTTGTCCCATACCTTGTTAGGCTTGTATCGATAATTTTGGGGATGACTATAAAGCGATGTTGCTGAATAAAAGCTGAATGATGGTGATTAAAATGTTCTTTTATTAAGTTATGATAGCTGGCAGAAATAAACGGCCTATTTGGTTTTGTTTTTAAGGAGATGATGAAATGACTGTATTAACGCGATTTGGAATGGCTTTATTTTTAATTATAGCGAGCCTACAGGTTTATGGTGCTGATCACCATGCTTCGACAAAAGCATTTAAGTCGATACCACTCTCAGGCTCGGTTGTTTTGCTTAGAGGTAAAGGCGGTAATATTGCTTTAATAAAAGGGGAGCAAGGCTTGGTGATGGTTGATGCTGATTATAAGGAAATGTCAGCAGCATTGGAGGATGTTTTGGAAGGGGATGGTGGTGTAAAAAATGTTACGTATTTAATCAATACACATTGGCATGGCGATCATACGCAAGGTAATGAGTTAGTTGGTCATCATGCTCAAATTGTTGCCCA
Organism: Piscirickettsiaceae bacterium; assembly: GCA_018646825.1. Classification (GTDB taxonomy): domain Bacteria; phylum Pseudomonadota; class Gammaproteobacteria; order Nitrosococcales; family Methylophagaceae. The sequence goes on along the minus strand of JABGUA010000034.1, from coordinate 2,306 downwards.
CGATAATGTTCGGACACGTTTATTAACACGACAAGAGATAAAGTTGTTTGGCATGGTATCTGAACCTTACCCTGAACATGCGCTACCCTCGCTGACCTATAGCAAAAAGTTATCATTGTTTATTAATGGTGAGAGTTTTGACATTGTACACTTTCCGAATGGCCATACTGATGGTGATTCGGTGGTGTTTATGAAAGAATCTAATATTGTCCATATGGGCGATAATTTCTTTTCTGGTATGTTTCCTTTTGTTGATGTCGCTAACGGTGGTGATGTCATGCAGATGGCTGATAATGTGGCTGCTGTACTAGCAAGGATTGATGATGATACGACTGTTATTCCTGGCCATGGGACTTTGTCAGACAAGCTTGGTTTAGCCGAATTTCATGAGATGTTGGTTGGTACGACGGATGAAGTCAAGGCGATGATGACAGCAGGAATGACGGTTGAACAGATGCAATCAGAAGGTTTGTCTCTAGATTGGGAAGACTGGGCGAATGGCTTGATTTCTGCTGATGCTTGGATTGCAATTATTGCGAGTAGTTTAAAAGCCAGTTAGTTCTCTTCGAAATCATCCGGAATAGCAGTTTCAATTACGATAGTAGTGAATTTGGCTGCAACCTTACCTATTTTGGCGGTGATGTACTAACAATGCTGTCAGCAAGTAAAATAACTATGTAGCCAGCGTTGGCATTTTGGCTGGAGAGTAGCAATTCCATAAGTGAAGATCTCTGAAATGTTTTAGCGGTTTTCCTTTGTTTATAATAGGGTGTGAGTAATGGATCCAGCATTTTGGCATCAGAAATGGGAAGATAAACAGATCGGGTTTCATCGTGATGCGGTTAATCCTTTATTGCTTGCACACTTCAAGGCCTTGGCGTTGGAAAAAGGACAAACCATTTTTTTACCGTTGTGCGGTAAAACTTTGGATATTGCGTGGTTGTTGACTCAAGGGCTATCGGTTAAAGGTATTGAGTTGCATGAGCCCGCTGTGGTTGAATTGTTTGATGATTTGGGACTTGAACCTGTTATAGCTGAGTTAGGTTTTTTGAAATGTTACAGCGCCCCTGGACTGATGATTTATGTGGGCGATATTTTTAAATTAACGATTACTGTTTTAGGCGAAGTTAATGCAGTGTATGATCGTGCTGCGATTGTGGCTTTACCAAAAACGATGCGTGCTGATTACGCTATTCAAGTGATGGCTTTATCTCAAAAGTCAGATCAATTAGTGATTAATTATGTTTATGATCAGTCCATAATGGCGGGGCCGCCTTTTTCTGTCTCAAATGAAGAATTAGCTTTGTATTACAGTGAACATTATTCAATGACACTATTGTATGAGAATGACGTTGAAGGTGGGCTGAAAGGGTGCTGTCCAGCAACTGAGTCTGTTTGGTTGTTAAATCGGAATTAAGTGTGAGTCTTGTAGTCTTACCATTTGGAAATTAATTAGAGTGTTTCATGAAAACGATTATTGAAGAATTTATAGAAAAAGAATCATCGAGTGGTGTGTTGCTGATTATTGTCACCATTTTGGCATTGATCTTAAGCAATTCATTTTTAGGGCCACTTTACCAGTCATTCTTGCATATCCCTGTCGAAGTTCGAATTGGTGCTTTGCACATTGATAAGTCACTTCACCATTGGGTTAATGATGGTTTGATGGCGATCTTTTTTCTATTGATTGGTCTTGAAGTCAAGCGAGAGCTAATAGAAGGGCATTTATCCTCTGTGAAACAGGCGATGCTGCCCGGTATTGCTGCAATCGGTGGTATGGCAATACCTGCCTTGGTTTATGTGATTTTTAATTATAATAATGAAAACCCAATTGCGATGTCTGGTTGGGCAATACCGACTGCAACAGATATTGCATTCGCTCTAGGTATCTTGTCGATGTTGGGTAGTCGTGTTCCTGTGTCATTAAAACTCTTTTTAATGGCGTTGGCGATTATTGATGATTTAGGTGCGATCGTCATTATTGCGTTGTTTTATACGACTGATTTATCAACGTTATCCATTACAGTAGCGTTTGTTTCTTTGATTGTATTGATTGCAATGAACATGTTAGGTGTGGCGAAAAAAGCAGCTTATTTTATGGTTGGCCTCGTTTTGTGGGTAAGTGTCTTGAAGTCTGGCGTCCATGCCACCTTAGCTGGCGTTGCTTTAGCCTTTACCATCCCGCTAAATTCACAACGTGAAGGTGTCCATGTTTCTTTATTAAAAGAGTTAGAGCATGACCTGCATTATTGGGTAGCGTTCTTTATTTTGCCCATGTTTGCTTTTGTTAATGCGGGAGTCAACAT
>JABGUA010000111.1 GCA_018646825.1 Piscirickettsiaceae bacterium | reverse complement strand
TTCATGATCTTATTATAATTCCAGTTTAGTCATTCTCTTTGTATTTGAAAATCAAGTTATCTCCGCCTTTTATTGCGCTCTGACCTAATCATCAAATACACGTCAAACTAATAACATAGTAAAAGTGAAATTACTCAGTCAGGCTCTCTTGATTTCCTTCCTCAGGCCGCATTTCTGCTTCTGTCCCCAAATGATAGGCTGCGAAACCAGCCATGACGACTTGATCCACAGCCATACCAATAATTCGACCTTCGGTATCTGCAACGATGTTATATTCGGTATTGGTAATAGGATCGGATACAACGCCCAAAATATCGCCTGGTTTCACGCTGTCACCCAATTCGACTTGACTGAACAATATCCCCCCATGCTCTGCACGTAACCAGTAAGAATTATAATATATCGTTTCAGGCTGTCCCCAAACAAACAATCGCGAAATCATTTTTTGTTTTTCCATCAAGCTATTTAAGCTTTTTACACCCGCTTTAATCTCGTCTTCCTGTATGCGTAAAGATTCACCCACTTCTAATGTGACAGCAACAATGCCCGCATCAACAGCAGCCGAACGTAACATACCGGGATTGCCAACACTATGTACCACTGCAATGCCATCAAAACCGCGAGTGAAACGTGCGACTTCATTGACGTGCATATCAGCCCGAAGTTGCGGCAAATTATTACGTCGAAAAGAACCTGTGTGAATATCCACCAACATATCGCAATTGACAATGACTTGTTCGAACAAAGAATAGGCTACCCGATCAGCAAGACTCCCTGTCGGTGTACCAGGAAAATGCCGGTTCAAATCACGACGGTCAGGTAAGTAACGGCTGCCTTGTTGAAAACCTTGCAGGTTAACAATCGGGATGCCAATCACCGTCCCTGATAACTCTTTGGGGTCAAGATCATAAACCGTACGACGTATAATTTCGATGCCATTTAGTTCATCACCATGGATAGAAGCCGTTAAACACAATGTCGGGCCAGGATAAGCACCATTCACAACAAGTACTGGCGTTGGTTGCGCTAAACCCGCTATTTGAATGCCTGAAGACCAAGCCAATCGTGTCGATGTGTTCGGTAACACTTCAGTATTAAATAAAGTAATGCTTTCGTTAACAGCTTTTTCTGGCAGTTCTGTTATTGATGGTGGTACCAAAGGTGGTGGTGTAGTAAGTGTTTCCGACTTTACAGTTTGCTCATCTAACGATTTATCTTGTTCTAAGATAGTCGGCGTGGGCGCAACTTCTTTTAAATCGATATTCGGGGCTATTTTTGTCGCTTTCTGGCCACTCGTCGTTTTTTTGTCTTTCTTAACGGGTTTTTTTATTTTGTCATTGCCCTGCATGGAAGCATCAATATCTTCCACATCTTCATCATCCATCGATTCGTCAATCCTCGACCCTTCATCATAAGATGCTGCGGAATCTTGCTCAGCAGCTTCTGCCACACCAGAATAAACTGGCTTAATGAACAGCCCGGCTAAAACAAGACTGAACACCATTAACTTGAGTAGTGATGAAATAAAGCGTGTCATAAATTTCCTAAATGTTTTAAGAGAAGGTGACTGTTTTTAATAATCCACACATCAACATTTTAAACACAATTACTGATGATTAAAGGGAAGTATGCCTAATAATTCCTTCAATCATAATCCAATTTTGATTATTTCAACTAACGTTTTGCCTGCTCATGTTTGATATTCGTTAGAATAATTAAATTCTATTCCCTTAGGTAGTCATTATGACCTTAAATATCACTGATCCCGCCATCATGTTTCCAGGGATCTCATTACTTTTTCTCGCCTATACCAACAGGTACTTGGCCTTAGCTAATGTCATTAGAACGCTTAATAAAAATATCAAAAAACAAGATGATAAAAATAGGATTAAGCAAATCCAAAACCTGCACTTACGTGTCAATTTAATTAAATACATGCAGGCTTTCGGTGTACTGTCATTTTTATTCTGTGTATTTTCGATGTTATCGTTGTTTTGGCAACAGCAAGGGGTGGGGGAAATCTGCTTTATCATCAGTTTAGTGGCAATCGTTATTTCATTATTGATTTCATTAGTTGAGATCCTTAAATCAGGACAATCACTCCAAATAGAAATTGACCGCACCAAACCGCGTGAAGCTTGGGATAAATAAGCTCCTCTGCTTCTATTCACTTCACCATTACAGATGCATTATGCTAGAAATCAAGTTCGCTCTGCCCTTGATTCTTTTAGTGAACCCTTTAAATTATAAGTTTATAACCTTAAGCTATAAATGTATACTCAAAAAAAGGCACTACTTTCAATACCCCAAAATTAGGAAATAACTATGAAATTTCTCTCGCCTTCTTTGCATGGTCTCGGGGACTATGCTGCGGCTGTGGTTTTGATCCTCGCACCCTCGATCCTCGGCATCAAAGATCAATCCATCATTGCATACTGGGTGTCCGTCGTTAGTGGGATCGGCCTAATTATCTATAGCCTGCTGACTAACTACCCTTTCAGCATTTTCAAAGTCATTCCTTTCAAAGCTCATCTGATGCTAGACACAATCGCTGGCGTGTTTTTAATAGCTCTGGCATTTATACTTGAACTTGATATCGTTAGCCAAAGCTATTTTATTATCATGGGTGCCGGCGTGCTATTAGTTGTTGCTGTGACGCAGTCAGATGCTTAAAAAGCATATCGCTTAGGCAGAATTGGGCATAGGCTGCAAAGTCGTCATCTGAGGAAAAATAAGGTTGGCGGTTGGTCCTAGTTGAATGATGTGGTGAGGAATCTCGGGTAAAATAAAACCTGCGTGCCCCCTCGAAATTAAAACCAAGGGGCCAGACAGGTTTATTTATCCAACTCTAGATTATTAACTACTTATCAGCTTTTATGATTGTACCCAGCTCAAGATGTTTTACTTGATATTTACCCTGATAATCAGGCAATTGGAAAATAGAGTTTCTAGCCATTAAAAGACCCATTGCAGCATCTTGCTGTATGAAAATAATATCCCCTTCATTGTCTGTTACGGTAGCTTCAGCCCAATTTTCTGCCTTTGAAAGGATTCTGTGACTTCCAGGCATTAAATTGAAATAAATATACTCTGAACCTCGAGTAAATCCCATTTCTGAACTCGCTTCTTCATCATCAACGAATACATTGAAACGTATCAAACTTCCGACACTTGAAGGACGCACAACATATACAATAGCTTTGCCTGCCTCAGGCAATTCTGGTAATTCATAACCAACTATATCTGTTTTCATTTCCTCAGGTTTCGGTAAAGATGCACAGCCCGAAAATACAGCCAACGCTAAGATAATTGATGTGATTTTTAAAAACTTCATTTTTATTCCTTTATAAAATTATTTACTTATGGGCTATAGCTAAAAGCTTTCCCTTTAAATACTTAAAACATCAAAACAAATACAAATCTTTTCTGACATCAAATTAAAGATGCTCACGGATAAAATATAAGTGAGTCGGTCTATTCTTGTGGTTTTATATTGAGCATCTTTATTCCTTGCTTCTGATAAGCAGATGTCTATATGGATTGTACTGTGATTTCGAATACTATCTTAAGGCCTATCAAAAATCTATACTGCCTAATCAGAAAACCACGAATATTACTCATTTCCCTACACTAGATAGTGCTTTATCATCTGATGCCAACATGTAGAATAACCTCATGCTAAATTTCATCTGGATCTTCTTTTTTGCTACGGCGTTTATTGTTGCCTTAATTAAGCTGTTTGCTTTTGGTGATACCCAGATATTTGACCAATTGATGACGGCTATGTTCAGTTTATCTAAGACCGCATTTGAAATTTCCCTTGGTTTAACCGGTGTACTGGCTTTATGGCTAGGCATCATGAAGATTGGTGAGCGTAGTGGTTTTATCCGCCTTCTCACCACTTGGCTCAGCCCGTTATTCGTTCGCTTAATGCCGGAAGTACCTAAAAATCACCCTGCTTTAGGGGCTATGGTGATGAATATGTCGGCCAATGCCTTGGGCTTGGATAATGCCGCCACGCCTTTAGGTATAAAGGCAATGCAGGAATTACAAAAACTCAATCCGCTGAAAGATACCGCCAGTAATGCTCAGATTCTATTTTTGGTTATTAATACCTCAGCTGTGACGTTATTCCCGGTCACGATCTTTACTTATCGCGCCCAAATGGGCGCGGCTAATCCCACTGATGTATTTATCCCGATTTTAATCGCGACCTATGCCTCGACGTTAATTGGTTTGTTGACGGTCGCAGCAGTACAGAAAATCAATCTGTTAGATAAAGTAATTTTGGCTTATTTGGGTGGGTTTTCAGCTTTGGTCTTTGGTTTGTTGAGCTATTTTTCTAGCTTACCTCAAGCGGTGATGTTAGAACAATCGGCCCTAATCAGTAATGTGACGTTATTTTCGCTAGTGATGTTATTCATTTCGGGTGCGGTCATTCAAAAAGTAAATGCCTATGAAGCTTTTATTGATGGCGCGAAAGAAGGTTTTGAAACTGCAATTACTATTATTCCTTATTTGGTCGCGATGTTGGTGGCGATTGGTGTATTCAGAGCCAGTGGTGCTTTGGACTTAATGGCGGATGGCTTGCGAGGTGTCGTGTTGTCTTTTGGCTTTGATGACCGTTTTATTGATGCCTTGCCGACAGCATTGATGAAGCCATTTAGTGGTAGTGGTGCTCGTGCGATGATGATTGATACTATGCAAGTACATGGCGCGGATTCTTTTGCAGGACGCTTATCTTCTATTGTGCAAGGCAGTACCGAAACGACGTTTTACGTCCTCGCTGTTTATTTTGGTTCGGTTGGCATTAAAAAGATTCGTCATGCTGCAGCTTGTGGTTTAGCAGCTGACTTTGCAGGCATTGCTGCTGCCATTGCCGTCGCTTATTGGTTCTTTGCTTAGAACGTGGCTGAGGACGAATACAGCCACATTGCCAACACCTTAGCCAAGCAAGGTTATATTGTTGTCGAGGATTTTATTGATGCTGGTTTAACGAAACAACTTTACCACCATGTAACGTCCTTACCTGCCTCTCAATTCAATACAGCTAAAGTGGGTAGGCAACAAACAGCACAACAGCTTGAAACCGTGCGGAATGATAAAACAGTTTGGCTGTCTAACACTGACGCAGTTGAACAAGCTTATTTAAATGCCATGGATACGCTTCGGACACAATTAAATAGACAGTTATTTCTGGGCTTACGTGATTTCGAAGCCCATTTTGCCCATTATCCACCGGGTCACTTTTATCAACGCCATGTCGATGCCTTTCGCGGACAATCAAACCGTGTTGTCTCTAGCGTTTTCTATTTGAACTCAGACTGGTCTGAGCAAGATGAAGGCCAATTGATACTCTATCAGCCTGATGGTAAAACCCGCTTACAAAGGGTGCTGCCATGCTTCGGCACTTTGGTGTTGTTTTTAAGCGAGCAATTTCCACATGAAGTGTTAGCCGCAAAACGCGATCGTTATAGCATTGCAGGTTGGTTTCGAACTGATGCCATTTTATTATAGCTATATAGGTTATAGGAGCGAAGACATGTCTTTTACATTATTACAACTTGGTCATCCCCGTTTACGGTTAAAGGCTAAACCCATTGTCGACGTGTCTGACCCGGTTATTCAAACAATGATTGATGACTTGTTGGTATTTGTTGAAGATGTTGGTGGGATGGGAATTGCAGCCCCACAAGTCGATCTGCCCTTGCAGTTATTCATTATGGCATCTAAACCAAATGCACGTTACCCATCGGCGCCTGTGATGCCACAAACAGTGGTGATTAATCCTGAGATTATTTCATTATCTGATTCAC
>JABGUA010000035.1 GCA_018646825.1 Piscirickettsiaceae bacterium | reverse complement strand
TTACACAATGGAAAGCGTTATGAGCATCGTGAGTTAACACAACGTGGTCATTCGGATCTCGTGTTGGGAATGATGGATGGCTTATTTGAACAGTCAGCATCGACGCTTGCAGATGTTGATGTGTTGGCATTTGGCCGTGGACCTGGTTCATTTACAGGCGTTCGAGTTGGTGTAAGTGTGGCTCAAGGTATCGCTTTCGCACGGGATATTCCCGTTGTAGCGATATCTTCTTTGGCTGCTATCGCAAAAAAAGCGGCTGACGAGATCGGCGCTGAATATATTGCTGTTGCAATGGATGCCCGGATGGGAGAAATTTATTGCGCCCATTATCATTATGACGGTGATGTGATTCATTTGCTAAATCATGAGCGTGTTTGTGACCCGGCAGAGTTCATGCCATTCAATCAAAGAGATTGTGTCGGCGTAGGAACAGCTTGGCGCGTTTATAAGACTCAATTACAAGCAAATTTTGGTGATTTAGTGGTTCAGGTTGAACCTGACTATTACCCCGAGGCTTGTAATGTCATCAAGCTCGCTGAAATTGAGGTACTTGCTGGTAACTTAGTTAATGCTGCAGAGGCTCTGCCTGTCTATTTACGCGATAATGTTGCTAAAAAAAAGGCTGAGCAGCGTGGTTAAACAACACGATGATATTTATGCGTCAGCATTAGATGAAATCATTGATTTCAAGTTTGATGAACGCGTAGTATCGGTTTTCCCTGATATGATACAGCGCTCGGTACCGGGCTATAGCACCTTGATTTCAAATATAGGCATTTTGGCTGGGCGCTATGCTCAAGCAAATACCCATTGTTATGATTTAGGTTGTTCGCTCGGTGCTGTGAGTCTATCAATGCGTCAGCGAATTAAACGCACAGGCTGCGATATTATCGCCGTTGATAACTCTCCCGAGATGATTGAGCGTGCACAAGCTTTGTTGGCTACTGATATGGCCACATCCAATTCAGTTGTACCTGTTGATTTAACGTGTGCTGATATTGAAGAAACATTGATTGATAATGCGTCTGTCGTCGTCATGAATTTCACTTTGCAGTTTATTACCATAGAAGCACGCTTATCGTTGATTGAGCGTATTTATGCTGGTTTGCAGCCGGGAGGTGTGTTGATTTTATCTGAAAAATTGGCTTTTGATAAACCAAGGCAATCTGATTTCTTGATAGAGACACATCATGATTTTAAACGGGCCAATGGCTATAGTGATCTTGAAATTAGTCAGAAGCGGTCTGCATTAGAAAATGTGTTGGTACCAGAGACATTAACCAACCATGAGAAACGTTTGTCCGATGCTGGATTTGAATTTAATAGCGTTTGGTTTCAGTGTTTTAATTTTGCTTCAATGATTGCTATTAAATGATTATTTATGATGCGCTATATCCTCAACTGGAAACAATTGGCTTAGCTGATTGGGTTGGCTCTTTGAAGCCTTTAGTAGAAAGTAGACTGGCAAGTAATGCACACGGGAAAATGCCCGTTTGGCAGGCTGCTTTGGCTGCGTTACCCGAATTGGATACGGATGATGTCGATTTAGGTACTTGTGTTCGAATCGGCGATAGCACCTCAGTTTCAGATGATGAACGCGATGCGATGGTTGAGCAGTTACAACATTTTCACCCTTGGCGAAAAGGACCCTATCAACTATTGGGTATTGAACTAAATACGGAATGGCGATCAGATTGGAAATGGGAGCGCGTACTACCCCATATACAGCCGTTGAATGGACGAACAGTTTTAGATGTCGGTGGTGGTAATGGTTATCATGGCTGGCGTATGCTGGGTGCTGGCGCGAAACTAGTTATTGGTATTGATCCAACACGGGTATTTGCAATGCAATACTTAGTGATGCAGCGTTATATTCGCTCACAACAACATTATGTGTTGCCAATAGGTATTGAAGAGATGCCTGAGAAGTTGCAGTGTTTCGATACTGTATTTTCGATGGGGGTGTTGTATCATCGTCGCTCTCCTTTAGATCATTTATATGAACTTCGTTCTTGTTTGCGAACTGGTGGCGAACTGGTTCTCGAGACACTGGTCATTGAGGGTGGGCTAGGTGAAGTGTTAATGCCAGAACAGCGCTATGCAAAAATGCGTAATGTATGGTTTATTCCTTCTGTTGAAACAATGAACTTGTGGCTACAACGTTGTGGTTTTAAAAACGTTAGGTGTGTCGATGAAACGGTGACAAGTTTGGAAGAGCAAAGGGCAACAGAATGGATGCATTTTGAATCCTTGGCTGATTTTCTAGATTCAGAAGACAGAACCAAAACAATTGAAGGTCACCCGAGTCCTTTACGAGCAACCTTCACAGCAATAGCACCTTGAATTATCTAATGCGATAACGACTGCCTGGAACGATGTAGGCATGTCCACTTCGGTCATAACACATTGTGCCACCGAGATCACGGTAGCGGCCATGAGGATCAGAGACTACTTTACTCACAGGGTGGCATGACCTTTTGTGCTGGCGATAGTGTTTGATGTGATGAGCTGATTCTCTTTGGTAGTAATTATGTTGTTTATGCTTGGGTTGGTAATAATAATTATTTCGTTTATTTTCATATCTATAAGGTTTGTTATAGCCAAAAACAGTATTTTTCTATATTTTTTATACTGCTTCTTTGAGTGGTCCCTTTTGTGTTTGTAGTGATGTTTTACTTTATAAGCATCATGGTTGTCATAATGGTGATTGCTATAGCGGTGTTTGATGGGGGATTTGTAACTTAAGCTAATTCCATTATGGTGATTACCTAAGTTAATCGATAGTCCACTATGTCTGCTGTAATCACCAGCATAGCTATTAAAGCTAGCAAAAGTAGAGATTGATACTAATAAAACTGCTTTTATTATATATTTCATTGCTTTATATCCTCAAGTTACTGTTGTTTATAATTATTGTTTTTTACAGTTACCGTTAAATATGACAGCAAAGTTTTTAAACAGTTTCATTGTTCTGTGTGGCTTTACCATGTTGAATATGATGCTTTCGGGTTAAGCTAGATTAGGATGTTGTGAACTACTTCTCTTCAGATAAAGTGTCATCAGGATAATATTGCACTTATAAATTTATCAT
>JABGUA010000247.1 GCA_018646825.1 Piscirickettsiaceae bacterium | reverse complement strand
TTCTCTTCGGTCAACCGTTTCTCTTCAGCTAAACGTTTTTTCTCAGCTTCAACTTTTTGCTTCGCGTCATCTTCCTTCCTTTTCTGCTCAGCCTTTTTCTTTTCGCGCTCTGCCTCAAGTTGACGCTGCTTTTCCCGCTCGACTCTTAATTTTTCTTTTTCACGTTCTAATTCTGCTTTTTCTTTCGCCGCTTTTTGCTCTATCTCTTGTTGTTTAATCGCTTCTATACGGGCTTTCTCTTCTTCTTTCTGTGCTTCTAATCGTGCTTTCCTTTCAGAAATATCATCCAGCACTTGCTGCTCATCAAGTACTGTCGCTTGGACAATATCAACTGCAGCAGGGGCAATTACCTTCTTAGTATCCGAGCCAAAACCTATAAACAACAAAACCACTAAAACAATATGTAAAGCAACGGCATAACTACCCGCAATAATATTTTCTATCCAATGCTTTTTCATACTGGCTTAATTTTCGCTCTGCTCCGGCTCCGTCGCTTGTGTAATCAAACCGACACTCGGCGCACCTGCATCTTGTAATAACGCCATTAGAGCGACAACACGGCCATAATCAACAGCTGTATCCCCTTTTACCATCACAGGTGTATTTGGGCTCCGCCCTAAGACAGCACTCACTTTTGAATATAAAGCATCTGAACTAATAGGCTCATTTTGTTTATCACCAATCCCGACATAAAATAAACCTTGGGCGTCGACAGACACAATCAAAGGTTCGCTATTATCATCACTCGGTTCAACCGGGTTGGCACTGGCTTGAGGTAGATCAACTTGAACACCTTGAGTCAACATCGGTGCTGTAATCATGAAGATGATCAAGAGAACCAACATCACATCGATATAAGGTACAACATTGATGTCAGCCATCGGCTTCCTACGTTGTCGCCTTTGATAATGAAGTGCCATTAATCAGCGTCCTCGTTAATCATGTTGGCGTTGTAAAATAGAAGAAAACTCTTCTAAAAACGTATCATACCGGTTGATCAATCGCTCCACTTCATGCGAATAACGGTTATAAGCGATCACGGCTGGAATCGCAGCAAATAAACCCATTGCCGTCGCAATCAAAGCTTCGGCAATACCCGGCGCAACCATACCTAATGTTGCTTGCTGCACATTACCCAAGGCACGGAAGGAATTCATAATCCCCCAAACGGTACCAAACAGACCTATATATGGGCTAGTCGAACCTGCTGTCGCTAAAAAAGGTAAAGACATTTCTAACTGATCAACTTCTCTTGCCAACGAGATACGCATAACACGTTGCGCACCTTCCAAAACCATACTTGAATCGTCTGGTGCCGATTTTTTCAATCGAACAAACTCTTTAAAACCAACCTCAAAAATCCCTTCCATCCCTCGACTCGAATGAGGACGTGAAGAAATATCTTCATAAAGTTTGTTTAACTCATTACCAGACCAAAATTTATCTTCAAAAGAATCGGCATCGACCTTCGCTTGAATCAGTTCATTGCGTTTTTTGAAAATCAGCAGCCATGAATAAACTGAGATAGCGAGCAGCGCCAACATCACCAGTTTTACAACTAAACTGGCTTCTAAAATTAGCGTTATCATTGAAAGATCAGCGTTCACCTTGTAACTCCGCCATCATAAAAGCAGGAATCGGCATCGGCCGAAATCGCGTTGCATCCAAACAAGCCACTTTGACCTCAGACTGACATAACAGTTCATCATGACAAAAAACTTTCTGGTCAAATCGCAAACTGGCCCCCTTTGCAGACACTAAATGACTGCGAACAATTAAGGCATCATTAAAACGGGCTGGACGTTTAAATTGAATCTCCATCGAGTACACGGCAAAAATACAGTGATGTTGCTCAATCAAGACATCTTGTTGAAAACCTAAGCTACGCAACCACTCCGTACGAGCCCGTTCCATAAAATTTAAATATTGTGCGTGATAGACCACGCCACCTGAGTCGGTATCCTCATAATAAACTCGGACAGGCCAGTCAAACTCACCCATTATCTGTTTTCGCAGTATCGCCTGATAACCCTATATGTAGCCACGCACGCTTCGTCGCTACTCGCCCTCGCGGTGTACGCATAATGAATCCTTCTTGGATCAAGTAGGGTTCTAATACGTCTTCAATCGTGCCACGTTCTTCACCTATCGCAGCAGCCAAGTTATCAATCCCAACTGGGCCACCTTCAAACTTCTCAATAATTGCTTGTAATAATTTCCTATCCAACATATCAAAGCCATTATCATCAACATCTAATAAGTCTAGCGCTTGTCTTGCGATTTCAACTGTAATCTGACCATCAAATTTTACTTCAGCGTAATCACGAACACGACGCAGCAAACGGTTTGCAATACGTGGTGTACCACGAGAGCGCCGTGCTATTTCTACCGCTCCACTGACATCTAATTCAACCCCAAAAATACGAGCGCTACGCTGCACAATCGTGCTCAAATCTTCCGCTGTATAGAACTCTAAGCGCTGCACAATACCAAAACGATCGCGCAGTGGAGATGTCAATGAGCCTGCACGTGTTGTTGCTCCCACCAGCGTAAATGGCTCCAGCTCTAATTTAATCGAACGCGCAGCTGGGCCTTCACCAATCATGATGTCCAATTGGTAATCTTCCATTGCGGGATACAGCACTTCTTCAACAATAGGACTTAAACGATGAATCTCGTCAACAAACAACACATCATTAGGCTCAAGGTTGGTTAATAATGCAGCCAGATCCCCAGGACGTTCGAGTACAGGGCCGGAGGTTTGCTTTAAATTAACCCCCATTTCATTGGCAATGATGTGCGCTAAAGTCGTTTTACCCAAGCCAGGAGGACCAAAGATCAAGGTGTGATCAAGTGCTTCACTGCGCTTACGCGCTGCTGAAACGAATAAATCCATTTGTTCACACACCGCGGGCTGGCCAATATAGTCTGCTAGGCGAGCAGGGCGAATAGCCGTATCTTGATGCCCTTCATCAAGTTTCGCGATAGCAGAGATAAAGCGATCTTCCATCTCATTTTCCTACAAGGCCATAAAGAATAGATACATTATCTCAAACCAGCGCCATCCTCACACTGTTATTTTTATATAAGCGCTATCAACATAAAAATTGAGAGTGACTATTTACTTACTTTGTAGAGCTTGTCTTATTAACTCTTCTGTATTCAAATTCTCACCTGCAACAACTCTGACCATCTTATCTGCCTCAACAGGTTTATAACCCAAGGCAACCAACGCTTCAATTGCTTCGTCTTTCGCCCCTGCCAATTTAGCTGCTTCCGATTTAACCGGCTTAAGACCCATTGCACCACTGACTTCTTTTAAACGGTCACGCATTTCTATGATGAGCCGTTCTGCTGTCTTTTTACCAACCCCGGGTAACCTCGTCAAACTAGCGGCATCCCCTTCCTGAACACTTCGGGCAAAGTCATCAACATCGCTTCCAGACAAAATGGTCAACGCTAATTTTGCTCCCACCCCGTTTACTTTTAATAAACTTCGGAATAATAAACGCTCACGAACAGTGGCAAAACCATACAATAACTGCGCATCTTCTCTGACCACCAAATGGGTAAAAAGGCTAACCTCCTCATCCACCGCTGGCAAATGACAAAATGTCGACATTGGAGCAGCCACTTCGTAGCCAACGCCCTGTACATCTAGCACTAAATCTGGTGCTTGTTTTTCAAGAATCGTCCCACGTAATCGTCCAATCATCTGCCGTAACGCCCTCCACGACGAGAAGTTCGCATACCTTCCGGCAGCTTATTATTTTTTGAACCACTCACATCAGCAAAGTTAGCATGCGCCACAGCACAGGCCAATGCATCAGCAGCATCCTCTTCAGGCATCTCTGGTAGCGATAAAATGATCGACATCATATATTGCACTTGGTCTTTTTTTGCATGGCCATTACCGACTACCGCTTTTTTTATTTGCGTTGCAGTATATTCATGCACCGGTAAGTTCTGATTCACGCCAGCGCAAATTGCCGCCCCGCGAGCCTGACCTAACTTTAACGCTGAATCGGCATTCTTATGTAAAAATACTTTTTCAATCGCCATCATATCAGGCTGATAACGCGTTATCAGCTCTGTTAAACCAACAAATATTTGTCTTAATCTATCAGGAAAATCGCCATCACCAACCATCAACCGACCATTGATAACGTGTTCTATTTTTCGATTATTAAGTTCAATAATACCAAAGCCCGTTTTCCTCGAGCCAGGATCGATACCAATAATACGGGGCATCAATAGCGCCCCTTACTCAATTGGCATCCGTATCGCCACTTAATTGTGCCATGATCTCATCCGAAAAATCAGCATTGGTATAGACATCTTGAACATCATCTAGATCTTCGAAGGCATCAATCATACCTAAGGCTTTTTCCGCATCTTTCACATCCAGTGCAACTGTTGTTTCAGGGTGCATCGTCACTTCTGAAGAAGTCGACTCTATATCCGTTTGTTGGTCCAGTGCATCTTTCACAGCTGCATAATCTTCTGGCGCAGTAAACACATCAATGGTGCCATCTTCATTGGTCAGATTACTTTGCGTGTACGGCACCGAAAAACTATTGATTTGCGTCCAG
>JABGUA010000036.1 GCA_018646825.1 Piscirickettsiaceae bacterium | reverse complement strand
TGTGTTAGTGGATAACAATCCAAATCCGTTGGCAATGAGTTTTGATTTGACGAGTTCGGTGATGATGCCGTTGAAGTCTAGGATTAAAATTGTTGAGGGAGAGTCCAAGGTGATAGCGGTCATTCGTGCAGAAGGTAAGTTATATAAGACATCGCGTGATGTGCGTGTTTATGCTGGCGGTAACCCTTAATGTCGATGTTAGAGCAGGATCGTTTAAGGGCCACTCTACGTGTAGGACATACCGCAGTACGTGTTCTGTTAATACACCCTATGTCATCTGGACGTAGCGTTAATAATTCACCAGCAGTGTCAGGTCTTCATTTTATTCAAGATATTCGTTGCTGGCGAAATGATGAGCCGATGTTAGAAGTTAAATGTGGATCGGCTACGGCTGAGAACCCTTATTTTGCATTTCGCCTTATGGAAGGGGAGATTGGTGACAAAATCAAGGTACGCTGGGTTGATAATATGGGACAAAAAGGGGTGGTTGAGACGCTAGTGAACTAGCGTACTGAAGCATTAGTGTCCGCCTTGTTTTTGTATATAGCATTGGTGATACTCTTCGGCCGGATAGAAGGTTTCAAGCGGTGAGATTTCAGTCACAATGGCCTGTTTGCTGAAATGGGTTTGATTGAGAGTCTGTTTTTTACTTAGCGCTAATTCTTTTTGTTCTGCGCTATGATAAAAAACAGCGGATCGATATTGCGTTCCTATATCTGGACCCTGTTGATTTAAGGTTGTCGGATTATGGATCTGCCAGAAGAAGTCGAGTAGTTGTTCATAGCTGATGATCGTCGGGTCAAAGGTCACTTCGATGGCTTCAGCATGACCGGTTGCACCAGTGCAAACAGCTTTATAGTCAGGTGATTCGGTATGGCCGGCGGTGTAACCGACGCGGGTTGCTGTGATGCCTGGGAGTTGTCTGAATTTAGCTTCAACACCCCAGAAACAGCCTGCGGCAAAGGTTGCAGTGTGCATTGTTTGTTCCTTATCGTGATGATGTGGTTGCGCCTCTATATGAAAGCTTCTATCCTTAAAGGATTGTTTAATTTATCTTAACTCAAAGTAGGTTATTAATGGTGCTAAATCAAGGTACTGCCCATTTTAATATGTTGGAGCAGCAAGTGCGCCCGACGGATGTGTCGGACTCCCGCTTATTGGATGCGTTACGCCAAGTGAAACGTGTTGATTTTATCGGTGCGGATTTAGCGGGGCTGGCTTATGCTGATACGGCATTGCCTATTGGGTATGGCCAGATGATGTTGCCGCCTATTTTGCAAAGTAAGATGTTGCAAGCCTTGGCGATTAAAGATAATGAATCTGTTTTTGAAATTGGCACAGGGACGGGGTATTTCACGGCATTGTTGGCGACGTTAGCAATGCGGGTAGAGACGGTTGAAATTGTGCCAGAGTTGTCTGCAATAGCAGAGAAAAACATGCAGGGATATGGCTTCGTGAATGTGAAGTTTCACGTTGGTGATGGCGCTATACAGTGGCCCTTTGATGATCGAGTCGATGCGATAGTCTCGACAGCTGCCTTTGTTACGATACCCGAGCATTATCTGCATCAATTGCAAGTTGGGGGGCGGATGTTAGCGATTGTTGGCGAAGGTAATTCGATGGAAGTGCAGCTGGTAAGCCGGCTTGCGGAAAAAGAGTGGCAAACAGTGGTCATGTTGGAAACAGTGATTCCGGCAGTGATTAATGCAGAGCCTAAACCTGAATTTGAGTTTTAAAACGTTTTATCATGAATCAATTAACGGCGCGTGAGGTCTCAGATTTATTATTGCAGAATCAACAAGTGACAGTGGTTGATGTCCGCGAATTGCATGAGTTGGCTTACGGCAAAATAGTGAGTGCTTTACATATTCCGATGCAACAGATTCCAAATGAATTACACCAACTGGGCGAAGATGTTCATCAAACGGTTGTTTTAGTGTGTCATGCGGGTATGCGTAGTCAACATGTTGCCCAATATTTGGAAGGGCTGGGGTATAGCGACATTATTAATATGATTGGTGGCATGAATAGCTGGGCTAGTGATGTTGATCAGTCGATGTCAGTTTATTAGGGAATAATGTGAAACGATTAGCAATAAATTTGGGCCTAATGGCGATATTGTCATCTTCAATTAGTCATGCTGAAAACCTAGTGGATGTCTTCGAGAGTGCTTTGGTTAATGATCCACAGTTATTGGCGGAAGCATCGGCACAACGTGCTATTGGTGAATTAGATGCACAGGCAACAGCTCGGTTTCTACCGCAGCTTTCTTTATCAGCGAATAATGGCCAAATAAGACGCCAAGCCTCTGCTCAGACGTTTGACGGTGAGCAAGAATATAACAATCATGGTTATAGCTTAAGTTTGACGCAACCTCTTTTTCGACAAGAAAACTATGTCCAAAATAATCAGGCAGATATCGCGATAGAGCAAGCACATGCAAATTATCAGGTTGCTGAACAAGCTTTGATACTGCGTGTTGCCGAGCGTTACTTTGATTTTTTAGCGCGACAAGATGAAGTCCAGTTTTCGACTACGGAAAAAGAAGCCAACGGCAAACAATTAGAGCAAGTGCAACAGCGGTTTGATTTGGGATTGGCGACGATCACTGATTTAAGTGAATCACGAGCGGGTTATGATTTGGCCAATGCGAATGTGATTACGGCAGAAAACGAATTAGCAAATAGTAGAGAACGATTATTAGAAACATCAGGATTATATTTAGAGGGCTTGGCAGCATTAAAGTCTGATACGCCCTTAGTGAGACCTGAGCCTGAGTTGAGCGAACAATGGGTTGAAGTCGCTTTAAAACAAAACCCTAATTTGCGGGTTGTGCGTAAGTCGAAAGAAGATGCGCAACAAGTGATTGCCTTGGAAAAAAGTGGGCACTACCCCAGTTTAGATTTGGTCGGTGAGAAAAACTACACATCCCAAAGCGACAGTGGCTTTGGCGGTAGCAGTAAGGTGAATCAACAATCATTGAGTATTCAGTTTAACCTCCCAATTTATGAAGGGGGTGGCGTGTCCTCTCGCGTGAGACAGGCGTCACACCGTCTTGATGAGGCGATGCAAAATGAAGAAGCGCAGCGTAGAGCGGTAGTGCGTCAAAGTCGCGTGGCTTTTAATGGCGTGATATCTGGTATTAGCCGAGTTAAGGCTTTAAATCAGGCTTTGGTTTCAGGGCAAAAAGCCTTGGAGTCGACGGAAGCCGGTTATGAGGTCGGCACACGGACCACAGTCGATGTATTAAATGTGCGTCGTGATTTATTTAGGGCAAAGCGCGATTATGCGAGCTCTCGTTATGAATATATTTTGTCTAGCTTGCGTTTAAAGCAGGCAGCGGGTAACTTAAGTCCGCTTGATCTTACTCAAATTAATGAGTGGCTAGAGGAAGAATAATGGGAAAGGATAATCTTTACTTGAGTAATGTAAACGACTGCGTGCTAGTGGTTATTGATGTACAAGAAAAACTAGTGTCAGCGATGCCTAAAGGTGTCAAAGAACGTGTTATTGAACGCGTTAATGTTTTATTAACGGCTGCGAATACGTTATCAGTTCCTGTTGTGGTGACAGAACAGTATCCAAAAGGCTTAGGGCCAACAGAGTCTGCCTTAATAAAAGCATGTCCAGACGATGCGCTTGTGCTTGAGAAAACAACTTTTTCAGCAACCGGTGCTCCAGCATTTGTCACTAAACTCGAACAAACCGAACGAAAGCAAGTTGTCTTAGTCGGAATGGAAACGCATATTTGTGTGTTACAAACAGCACTTGCATTGCAATCGCAAGGTTTTCAGGTTTTTGTGGTTGAAGATGCGGTGAGTTCTCGCTCGAAATCAAACCAATATAATGCTTTGCAGCGGTTACGCAGTGCAGGCGTCATTATCAGTAATGTAGAGTCAGTTGTTTTTGAATGGCTAGAAGATGCTGGGCAGTCTGACTTTAAAAAATTGGCACAGATGATCTTGTAGCAGCTAGTTTATTTGATGTAATTGTTGACGTTTATTCGCCGTCCCGACTCTTTTTTGTTTGGGTGTCAGATTGTTGGCTTCGTAGGCTGGAATGCCTTTTATCTGGTTACGGTCATAGTCTAAAGATAGCGCTTGTTTGACGGTGCCAGCCTCTTCTTCAAAGTGTTCCGTTAAAATAACAAAGACTAATTCAAACTGTCTCTTTAAAGCGATTTTCCAGCTGCTCCCAGCACGTTGATAGAGCTGTTCTGATAACTGTATAAAGCGTTCGAAAGGCTGGTCTCCTAAAAGAATTGGTAGCGTGTTGGCGAAGCGACCAGAGTTACCAATCATGTCCCAAAAGCGGGCAAACCGATTAACCTGTTGCATCTCATTAAATGTGATTTTTGACGTGCTGAGGATGTTGTATGGCGCTTGTGGGTTGAAACGCAATGCGTAATGGCCATTGTGACGATTTAAAGGCGCACCACGTAACCTTTTTAAAATACCAAGCTGAATCTCTTGTGGCTCTAATGCGATCAGTTGATTAAAGCTATCAGCAAAATTATCTAGTGTGTCTTCTGGTAAGCCAAAAATCAGATCGGTGTGTAAATGGGCGCCGGTATTTTGTCTTAGCCAACGAATATTGTCTTTGGTTTTATCATTGTTTTGTTTTCGACTGATCAGCGTTTGAATCTCTGGATCAAAGGTTTGAACGCCGATTTCGAACTGCAAACTGTGGTTAGGGAATCGTTGCAAAATCACCTTGAGCTTTTCAGGCAAGTTATCCGGAATAACTTCAAAATGCAGATACAAATCATCTGTCATTCGTTCTAAGAAGAACTCTAAAATTCTAACGCTGGTGGCGACTTTGAGGTTGAACGTCCGATCGATAAATTTAAAGTTACGGACACCACGTTGTAGCAGTTTATCCATTGCCTCGAGAAAGGGCTCTAACGGAAAGGCTGTGGCTGTTTTATCGAGCGATGACAAGCAAAACTCGCATTTGAATGGACAGCCGCGTGAAGCCTCAACATAGATCAATCGATTACGAATATCTTCATCGGTGTAATAGTCATAAGGTAAAACGAGTTTATCTAGTGCGGTGGCGATGCCTTCAATGAATTTTTCTGCTGGCGCTTGGTCGGCTAAAATTTGTTCACACAGTGTTTTGACACTTTGCTCGCCAGGTCCTGAAATAATGTAATCCGCTTGTTCCACAATGTCAGGGACATCAGGGGCATGACTGACTTCTGGTCCACCGAGGATGATGACGGTTTCAGGTGAAATTTGTTTAAGTAGCAATATGATTTGCGTGATTTCAGTGATATTCCAAATATAGACACTAAAACAAATAATCTTCGGCTGATGTGCGAGTAGCTGTTCAGCAATATTGAGGGTTTGTTCTTGAATGGTGAATTCTTGAATAAGAGCGTGTTGCTGCAAGTCGCCTAGGTTGGCTTGCAGATAGCGTAAGCCAAATGCGGTATGCATATAGCGGGCGTTTAAGGTGGTAAACAGAATATCAGTCGACATGCGGCTAGTTTACCGTAATCGCTGATGACGATTCTGACTAATGGAAGTATGACTTGTTAATTCAAAATGGCTGGGACATACTTCAAATCAACTGCTACTAGGAATAACTATGTCTGAGTTTTATGATTTTTCGCTGAATAACCTGCAAGGCCAGCCCATCGACTTTGCTGAATTTAAAGACAAAGTGTTATTGATTGTGAACACAGCGAGTCAATGTGGGTTTACGCCACAATATGAAGGC
>JABGUA010000037.1 GCA_018646825.1 Piscirickettsiaceae bacterium | reverse complement strand
ATGGGGCGTAATAGTCGCGGCGATATTGTCATTGGCATTCATTACAAAATCGGCCGCATCGGCTGTTGTAATATGCTCTAACACAATACGTAGCGTGGGGTGATTACGCATCAATGGTGCTAAGACACGGTTGATAAAGACTTTTTCGCGATCAAAAATATCAATGTCATGGTCCGTGACTTCCCCATGAATGAGTAATGGCATTTCTAAACGTGCCATCTCAGCAAGGGCATCATGACAGAGTTGTAGGTCGGTGACGCCTGCGTCGGAATTAGTTGTAGCGCCAGCAGGATATAACTTAACGGCGTGTACGACTGAGCTAGCATGTGCTTTTTGAATTTCGGCCGGTGTTGTCATATCAGTTAGATACAAAGTCATGAGTGGTTCAAAGTCACGGCCAGCCGGGACTGCGTCTAAAATACGTTGCCGATAAACTAATGCCTGTGCCGTAGTGACAATGGGGGGAACTAAATTCGGCATGATGATAGCCCGGCCAAAATAGCGGCTGGTATCAGGGACTGTTCGGGTTAGAGCTGCGCCATCGCGCAAATGTAAATGCCAGTCGTCGGGTTGAGTTAGAGTCAGTTGCATTTTGAAGGCCTTAGTTACAAGTCAGTATTATGCCATAGCCAATAACAAAGGGCTGCTTAAAGTGAACTTGCTTTATCGAGAACTATAATGCCTTTAGGCGTGATTTTTCTTGACCTTAAGGCCTATAACAAGTAAATTTGTAGGTTTAATTTTATAACAATTTATCGTAATGACAACCGAAAAGGGGAACAGGTGGAATTAAGCGGCGGTGAAATTCTAATTCGTTGTATGAAAGACGAAGGTGTTGAATTTCTATTTGGCTATCCTGGTGGTGCCGTGCTTCATATTTATGATGCACTTTATCAGCAAGATGACGTTAAACATATTCTGGTACGCCATGAACAGGCAGCGACCCATGCGGCTGATGGTTATGCTCGTGCAACAGGAAAGCCAGGTGTTGTTTTAGTCACCTCTGGTCCTGGCGCGACTAATGCTGTGACAGGCATCGCTACAGCTTATATGGATTCAATTCCAATGGTCGTCATTACAGGTCAAGTACCCTCATCTGTGATCGGGAGTGATGCATTCCAGGAAGTAGACGCCGTCGGCATTACACGCCCCTGTGTGAAACATAATTTTCTAGTTAAAGACATCAACAAGCTAGCTGAAACAATAAAAAAAGCTTTTTATGTTGCGAGTACAGGTCGCCCTGGTCCAGTTGTAGTTGATATACCTAAAGATATTACTGATCCAGCGATTAAAGTGCCTTACTATTATCCCGATGAGATTACAATGCGGTCTTATCAACCGACGGTTAAAGGCCATCCCGGTCAGATTAGACGTGCAATAGATTTGTTATTGTCAGCTAAAAAGCCAATGATTTATACCGGTGGTGGGGTCGTTTTAGGCAATGCTGCAGAAGAATTACGCACCTTTGTAAAAGCGCTTGATTTTCCAGTCACTACGACGCTGATGGGCTTAGGATCAATCCCATATGATGATAAACAATTTCTCGGTATGCTGGGAATGCACGGTAGTTATGAAGCCAATATGGCAATGCATGGTTGTGATGTCCTTATCGCTGTCGGCGCACGGTTTGATGACCGCGTGACGGGTAAAATTGCTGAGTTCTGCCCAGATGCTCAAATTATTCATATTGATATCGATCCTTCTTCGATATCGAAAACCATTACGGTTGATGTCCCTATTGTTGGCGACGTTGCTGGTGTGTTGCAGGATATGAATCAGGCATTAGAAATCAGTAATAAACAAACAAATAAAAAAGACATTGAGGCTTGGTGGGCGACCATTAATGCCTGGCGTGCAAAAGACTGCATGACGTACAGTGAAGCTGGGGTGGAGATCAAACCACAAAAAGCGGTTGAATTAGTCCATAAAATCACCAAAGGCGATGCTTATGTCACATCGGATGTTGGTCAGCATCAAATGTGGGCTGCACAATATTACGGTTTTAGTAAACCAAATCGTTGGATTAACTCAGGTGGTCTAGGCACGATGGGCTTTGGTTTGCCTGCAGCGATGGGCGTCCAATTGGCTTACCCTGATGAAACGGTTGTGTGCATAACAGGCGAAGGTAGTATTCAAATGTGTATTCAGGAGCTATCAACCTGCTTACAGTATGGATTGCCGATTAAAATTATTGCCTTAAATAACCGTTATCTCGGTATGGTGCGTCAGTGGCAAGAGTTCTTTTACGAGAATAGGTACTCACATTCTTATATGGAATCATTGCCAGATTTCGTTAAATTAGCTGAAAGTTATGGCCATGTTGGTATGCGGATAGAAAAACCAGAAGAATTAGAGTCGAAACTGGAAGAAGCATTTGCGATGAAAGACCGTTTGGTTTTTGTTGACATCGTCACGGATCAAATGGAAAACGTCTACCCGATGATTGCGAATGGTAAAGGACATAACGAAATGCATATGTCACCGCATTGTGAACAGCCTCAAAGTCCAGAAAGAGAGTTATCGTAATGCGCCATATTATTTCTATTTTGATTGAAAATGAAGCGGGAGCATTGTCACGCGTTGCTGGACTGTTTTCTGCCCGAGGCTATAATATTGAATCGTTAACCGTTGCCCCGACAGAAGACTCGTCATTATCTCGAATGACGATAGTGACAACAGGCACTGATAGGGTGATCGAGCAAATTACCAAACAATTGAATAAATTAATTGATGTCGTTAAATTGCTCGAACTAACCGATGGACCGTATATCGAACGTGAAATGATGTTGCTGAAAGTCGAAGCAACAACAGAAGAATCGCAACAACAATTGAGACGTTTACTTGATGTCTTTGAAGGCCACTTGATTGATCACACGTCGACAACAATGACGATCCAATTGACCGAGACAGGTGAACAATTAGATTCATTTATTGCTGCCTTAACAGATTATGAGATTCTAGAAACAGTACGCTCAGGTCTCTCTGGTATTGCGCGTGGCGATAAATACTTAAAAATTTAAAAACCGAATTAATTGCTATTTTAAAAATATTTTCTAAGGAACTAAAACAATGAGTTTGAATGTGTATTACGATAAAGATTGTGACCTATCTATCATCCAGGGGATGAAGGTCACTATCGTTGGTTATGGCTCACAAGGTCATGCCCATGCTTGTAACCTAAAAGATTCAGGTGTTGATGTCACCGTTGCACTTCGTGCAGGTTCATCTTCAATTGCTAAAGCAGAAGCAGAAGGCTTGAAAGTCACTGATACAAAAAGTGCTGTAGCCAGTGCTGATTTGGTTATGATTTTAACGCCTGATGAATTTCAATCTCAGTTGTATAAAGAAGAAATTGAGCCAAACTTAAAACAAGGTGCAGTCTTAGCCTTTGCGCATGGTTTTGCCATTATTTACAATCAAGTTGTACCGCGACAAGATCTTGATGTCATCATGATAGCCCCGAAAGCGCCAGGCCATACGGTTCGTAGTGAATTCGTTAAAGGTGGCGGTATCCCTGATTTGATCGCGATTCAACAGGATGCATCGGGTAAAGCGAAAGACATCGCACTATCTTACGCTTCTGGTGTTGGTGGTGGTCGTACAGGAATTATCGAAACAACATTCCGTGATGAAACAGAAACTGACTT
>JABGUA010000038.1 GCA_018646825.1 Piscirickettsiaceae bacterium | reverse complement strand
CTTCTATAGGTAAGCCAACCTGAACAAACACCATTGACAACATAATCAAGCCAACGCCAGGTACACCAGCAGTACCTATTGAAGCAAGCACCGACATCATAATCACCGTCAAATAACCCGTCATCCCTAATTCAACACCATATAAGTTAGCAATAAATACTGTGGCAACACCTTGCATAATGGCCGTGCCATCCATGTTTATGGTTGCACCAAAAGGCACCGTAAAAGAAGCAACTGAATTATTAACGCCCAAACGTTGGGTCACTGCACGCAAAGTAATCGGAATTGTCGCATTAGAACTTGCCGTGCTAAATGCAAAAATCTGTGCACCACGCATCTTGTGTAAGAAAATCAACGGATTTAAGCCTGAAAAAGCTTTCAGGACTAACATTAATGTCACAAATAGATGAAACAATAAAGCAGCGATCAAGACTAAGACATACCCCGCCAATTGATTTAATAAATCTAGACCAAGTTCCGCAACTGAACGACTAATTAAGACAAAAACAGCATAAGGCGCCACAGCCATCACCATCATTACCATCTTCATCATAATCTCATTGGCTATATCAGCTGCTCGGACAAAGGGTTTCGCTTTTTCCCCCACCATCAACATGCTAATACCCAATAAAATAGAAAAGAATATCAAAGGCAACATATCGCCATTTGCCATAGCTTGAACAGGATTAGAAGGCACTATATTGATCAGCACCTCAGTCAAAGGTGGTACTGGTTTTGCTGAAAAAGTCGCGTCAGATACCAACGTCATACCCTCACCCAAACCGACAGAAACGGACAAACTAATCGCGACGGCAATCGCGACGGCAGTCGTCATCAAATACAATAAAAAAGCCTTACCACCCACTCGACCTAGCGTATTGATATTACCAATGCCGCAAACACCGCAGATTAAAGAAAAGAAAACCAAAGGAACAACCAACATCATCAACGCGTTAATAAATAGCTTTCCTATGACTAAAAATAATCCATCAACTAGATAAGTGTTGACCCAATGTCCTTCAGCATTGAGTCCTGACAAATTAATGATTAAACCAATAATGATGCCAAATACAACACCCAATAAAACCTTAATTGTTAAACCCATTGTTCACCTTGAATATAGTTAGTTGCTAGCTATAGAAAAATCAATAGTATGCTTTTGTCAAACAAGACACAAAACAAAGAACTTTTAGCGCAATTAACGTATCTAACAATCTCTTAGCTAAACATAGTCTTAAAATAAACTAATGCTCCTCAAGTTTAACCAATAAATCACTTACATTTTGTAAGCTATTGAAATATTGAGCCTCTTCAGGAACTTAAATAACCTTTATCACAATAAAGGTCGATATAAAATATGAAACATAGGTGTTTTAACATATTGTAATAAATAAAATTTACACTGAAACTAACTATAACTTTAAAAGTGAAATCAAGAATCAATGACAAACAATAAAACACAACTAAATCAGCAAAAAACACATGACCCAGACCAAAAACTCCTATATAATGCGACCTGTAAAAACGCCCTGTCTGCCCCAGATAAACTCATCTAAAAGTGGACTCACTAAAAATTTATAAAACGAAGTTGCCTAGTAAAACAGGCATGACAAAAATCTAAGGAAAACTATTCATGCAACGATTCCTGCATCAGTTTTGTATAGCTCTTGCGTTCCTAATTCCTAGTAGCGTGTACGCTGCATGGGAATTAAACATGCCAAGAGGTGTAACCGATACGAGTAACACCGTCTATGATCTACATATGCTTATCTTATGGATATGTGTAGCTATCGGGGTCGTTGTTTTTGGTGTCATGTTTTGGTCCATCATTTACCACCGTAAATCTCAAGGTGCTAAAGCGGCCCAGTTCCATGAAAGCACGACTGTCGAAGTCATTTGGACTGTCATCCCATTCCTAATTCTCATTGGCATGGCTGTACCTTCAACCACTGTCCTAATAGACATGTATGACTCAAGCGACTCGGATATTGATATCCAGGTGACTGGTTATCAGTGGAAATGGCAGTACAAATACTTAAATGAAGATATCGACTTTTTTAGTACGTTGACTACACCAAAAGAAGAAATAGCAAACGCACAAGAAAAAAACCCAAATTATTTACTTGAAGTCGATAATGAACTTGTCGTTCCTATCAATAAAAAAGTCCGATTCTTATTTACCGCGAATGATGTTATTCATGCTTGGTGGGTTCCTGAATTAGCCGTCAAAAAAGATGCTATTCCGGGCTTCATCAATGAATCTTGGACACGTATTAATGAAGTAGGTACTTATCGTGGTCAATGTGCCGAACTATGCGGAAAAAACCATGGCTTCATGCCTATTGTCGTTAAAGCTGTAACGCAAGAAGACTACGACATCTGGGTAAATGAGCAGAAAGCTCAAGCACTCGCCACAGCAGCAGCAGCTGAGCAAGAATGGACTATGGAAGACCTCGTCGCAAAAGGCGAAACGGTATATCAAAAGAACTGTGCAGCCTGTCATATGGTTGATGGTTCAGGTTTACCTCCAGCATTCCCTGCACTTAACGGTAATGAAGTAGTTCTTGGTGATATCGAGAAACATATGGATATCATGGTCAACGGTGTACCCGGCACAGCAATGGCTGCATACGGTAAACAACTTTCTGCAGTCGACTTAGCAGCTGTTATCACATACAAGCGTAATACTTGGGATAACAAAACAGGTGAAGTTATATCACCTGCTGATGTCAAAGCATACATGAGTAAATAGAGTAATAAAGAGGCCTTCATGAGCGAGCAAACATTAACACTAGATGACCACGATCACCACGATCACGGGCCTGCTAAAGGCTTACTGAGATGGGTGTTTACAACTAACCACAAAGATATCGGTACGCTGTACCTTATCTTCAGTCTCACCATGTTCTTAATTGGTGGCATGATGGCTTTTGTTATCCGTGCTGAATTATTCCAGCCGGGTATGCAACTTGTTGATCCTGGTTTCTTTAATCAGATGACCACAATGCATGGCCTCATCATGGTCTTTGGCGCGGTTATGCCTGGCTTTGTTGGCCTTGCCAACTGGCAAATCCCGCTGATGGTTGGAGCCCCTGATATGGCCCTCCCACGAATGAACAACTGGAGCTTCTGGATCTTACCTTTCGCGTTTACAATGTTACTTTCAACATTGTTTATGGAAGGTGGTGCACCAGACTTTGGCTGGACTTTCTACGCTCCATTATCTACAACTTATGCACCTCCAAGTGTCACTTTCTTTATCTTTGCAATCCATATGATGGGTATCTCATCAATCATGGGTGCAATGAACATCATTGTGACCTTGTTTAACATGCGTGCACCTGGCATGGGCTTAATGCAAATGCCTATGTTTGCATGGTCATGGCTCATCACAGCATTCTTACTCGTTGCTGTTATGCCTGTCCTTGCTGCTGTCGTTACCATGATGTTAATGGATATTCACTTTGCAACCAGTTTCTTCAGTGCTGCAGGTGGTGGTGATCCCGTACTATTCCAGCATATTTTTTGGTTCTTTGGTCATCCTGAAGTCTATATCATGATCTTACCCGCTTTTGGCGTAGTATCAGAAATCATTCCAACGTTCTCTCGTAAGAAACTGTTTGGTTACCACTCAATGGTTTATGCCCTCATCGCAATTGCATTGCTGTCCTTCGTCGTTTGGGCTCATCATATGTTTACTGTTGGTATGCCCATTGGTGGCCAACTATTCTTCATGTATGCAACGATGCTGATTGCTGTGCCAACCGGTGTAAAAGTATTCAACTGGGTAGCAACAATGTTCAAAGGATCTTTAACCTTTGAAACACCAATGCTATTTGCTATCGCCTTTGTTATCTTGTTCACTGTTGGTGGTTTCTCAGGCATCATGCTTGCAATTGCACCTGTTGATTTCCAGTATCAAGACACCTATTTTGTTGTAGCTCACTTCCATTATGTGTTGGTACCTGGTGCCGTATTTGGTATCGTCGCTGGTGTTTATTATTGGCTGCCTAAATGGTGTGGCAAGATGTATGACGAGTCTTTAGGGAAAACACACTTTTGGTTATCGTTTATTGGTCTAAACCTAACGTTTTTCCCAATGCACTTTGTCGGCTTAGCAGGTATGCCACGTCGTATCCCTGACTATGCTTTACAGTTTGCAGACTTCAACATGATGGCCAGTATGGGTGCCTTCTTATTCGGTACCTCACAACTGATCTTTGTTTACCTTGTTATCAAAGCAGTACGCTCTGATAAGTTGGCTGAACAAGTGCCATGGGAAGGTGCAGAAGGTCTTGAATGGACATTACCAACACCTCTGCCTTACCACACGTTCACTACACCACCGGTAATTGAGCAAAAATAATGAACTTATCTACACCCAAAGGGTTAGTTATATTAGTCGTACTTATGTTCGGCTTTGGATTTGCCCTTGTGCCATTGTATGACGTGTTCTGTGAAGTAACCGGGTTAAATGGCAAGACAGCTGGAAAGTATGAAGGTGAGTTATCCAGCGGTGACAATGTTCAGTCGAGACAAGTGACCATGCAATTTATCGTTAATAAAAACGATAATTTGCCATGGGAATTTAAACCGAATGACGTCCAAATGACTGTCGCCACGGGTGAAAGAAAAACAACGACATACCGCGTTACAAATACATATAATACAGCCGCAGTAGCTCAAGCAGTACCGAGCGTCTCTCCTTCTGCTGCAGCTGAGTATTTGCACAAAATTGAATGCTTTTGTTTTGAACAACAACCTTTAGAAGCGGGCGAACATAAAGATATGCCATTGATTTTTGTTGTTGACCCAGAACTACCAGAAGGCATCGACAAAATCACCTTGTCATATACGTTATTTGATATTACTAATTCAACTGCACCAGCAAGTGACCCACATAAAGTTAAAAAGGTAGGTAATTAATGGAACACTCTTCAGACTCATATTACGTCCCAGATCAAAGCATATGGCCGATCGTGGGCGCTATCGCCATGTTTTTAACATTAGGTGGTACTGGGTTAACATTGGTCGACCTTCAAACAGCCGATCATGCATCACAAAGCAGCTCAATCATTATGTACTCTGGTGTTGTCATCCTCACCATTATGTTATTTGGTTGGTTTGGTAATGTCATTGCTGAGTCTCGCCGCGGCGCCTACTCGCCTCAAGTTGATATTTCATTCCGTTATGGTATGACTTGGTTTATTTTTTCAGAAGTCATGTTCTTTTTAGCCTTCTTTGGTGCTTTGTACTATGCACGTACTTTCTCTGTGCCTTGGTTAGGCGGCGAAGGCGATAAAGGGCTTGCCAATATGCTATGGCCTAACTTCGAAGCAACTTGGCCATTATTGACGCCACCAAACCCTGAAATGTTCACGCCAATCAAAGAAGTCATGAATCCATGGACTTTACCATTAATCAATACTATTCTTTTAGTGGCCTCGAGCGTTACAGTTACTTTTGCTCATCATGCATTACGACATGGTGAACGCCTTAAGATAAAAATCTGGTTAGCGATAACAATCGTTTTAGCTGCTGTCTTTTTATACGTACAAGCGTATGAATATGCTCATGCATATTCAGACTTGGACTTAACACTCAACTCAGGTATTTATGGGTCGACTTTCTTCTTATTAACAGGTTTCCATGGTTTTCACGTCACCATTGGTACTATTATTCTAATTGTCTTACTCATTCGTGTCATGAAAGGCCACTTCACACCTGATAACCACTTCGCATTTGAAGCTGGTTCTTGGTACTGGCACTTTGTAGATGTCGTTTGGTTAATACTATTCTTAGTTGTCTACGTATTCTAGAAGGTTAACTACACACAACAAAACAAAATTGTTCCTAAAATAATGCTTTAGTTTGGAGCAATATTCGGGGACAGGCGAAGTGGCAAAAAATAGATTTATCTGGTCATTCTTTAATTGGAAAATATCAGTACAAATCCCTTTTTTGCTCTTCGCTTTTTTTGCTGTTGTCGTCTGTTCAATTTTAGCTAATTGGCAATGGCAGCGAGCCCAACTTTCTGATGCACTTTTTCAAGCTTATCAAGTGCAAGAATCAAGACCAGTGTCATCCTTATCAAAATCACCCGAAGCTTATCAAAAGGTCAATTTGTCGGGTCAAGTGAAGAATCACTACTTCCTAGATAATAAAACCCATCAAGGTATCGGTGGCTGGCACGTATTGGCAGAAGTGCAAACACAATACTTTTTAATCTTAGTGAATCTAGGTTGGCAACCAAAACAGAAAAAATTAGTCTTACAAGCACCTCTACCTGAATATATTGAAGTACAAGGCCTTATCAGAGAGCCACAAGCCGGATTTATGCTGCAAGAGTCTAACCTTGACCCAAATTGGCCCAAGCTGATGCAACAAATTGAAATACCCTTGTTAAACCAACAACTAGAAAGTGAATTATTTCCTTTTGTGTTATACGCAGAAAACCAAATCGGTCAGCTTATTCCTGTCCCGATAAAAATGGAAAACAAATATTACATGCATGTCGGTTATGCCATTCAATGGTTATTGATTGGCCTTGCTGGCATCATCTGTTTTATTGTCATCTCTCGAAAAGAGTACAAAGAAAATGAGCGAAAAGAAAAAAAGCTGGCCAGTTAACTCAATTTGGTTAATTACCATTGTTCCTTTAGCTATAGCATGGTACATGGCCTTTACCGGTACTGGATTACCAGGAACTACCAAAAACAAAGGTGAACTCATGCCATCGGGCATGGTTGTACCTCAGCCATTGATTGATGCACAAGAAAAACACTGGGGCATAGTCGTTGTAAGCGACCGTTGTGACGACAACTGCCAACAGCAAGTCTACCGTGCACAACAGCTCTATTTATCAATGGGAAAACATGCTGAACGGCTGCAAACTGTCTGGGTCTCAAATGATAAGAGACGCGAAACAGCTGAGCTAAGTGTTGACGTCGCTTTTAAAGCAGAAGGTGAAAAAAAAGCAGTTGATACCGAGTCCATCATGCCGATTGAGACTAAATTCCAAAAAATGGTACAGGTCAATGACCTCGCCACTTTCCAGTGGTTTAGCGACAATAATATTCCTTGGCAGGACAACAGTATCTTCTTCGTCGACCCTAATGGGGTTTTAGTCCTCCGCTTCGAGCCTGAACTACCTGGCCGCGATATGATGTCTGACATAAAATGGCTGTTAAAAGCCTCACGCCTCGGGTAAGAATAAGATATCAATTAAAGGAAACACAGCATGACCTATAAACTAACAAAGCTCGCTTTTGTAATGGCGCTCATCGTCGTAACCTTAGGTGCATTAACACGTCTTCTTGATGCCGGTTTAGGGTGTCCAGATTGGCCTGGCTGCTACGGCCAAATCATTCCACCTAGCAGTGAAGAGCACGATCTCGTCCATGAAGGTAAAGCCTGGATGGAAATGATCCACCGATACGTCGCAACGGCATTGGGTGCTGTAATCTTGGTTATTGCACTTGCTGTCCAAAGCACACCCAATATTTCAAATAAAATAAAATGGATGAGTCGTTTTCTATTGGCCTTAGTTATTGTACAAGGCCTCTTTGGCATGTGGACTGTGACGCTAAAACTATTACCTCAAGTTGTCACACTCCATTTACTCGGCGGCATGGCCGTACTTTCGACGATATTTTTAATGCTCCTCATGCTCAGGCAGCCCACCGTGATCACAACACCCAATAAACCCAAGCTTCTATCTATGGCTGTTCTGATTCTATTATCGGTCCAAATCGCCTTAGGTGGTTGGACAAGTAGCACATACTCTGGCTTAGCTTGTACCGACTTCCCGACCTGTGATGGCCACTTCCTACCACCAATGGACATCGCACAATCATTTCATTTAACAGAGTTCAGTGATCGCAATTATGAAGGCGGCTTACTCGAGCCTGAAGAGCGTGTCACGATTCAATATACCCATCGCGTTATGGCCTTAATCGTCTTTATTGCTATCTTTAGCCTATTCTTACAATTAAGAAAAACAGCCGAGTTTAAGTCAAAAGCCAATATTTTGCTTGGCCTAACCTTATTACAAATTAGTATAGGCATCAGTACTGCCATGTTAATGCTGCCCTTATCGCTCGCCCTATTACACAACACTGGCGCCGCGCTATTACTGCTCGCCGTTGTTTACATTAATTACACCGTCTTTTCAGCACAAAATACGCTGCAGAAGACTGATAGCACAGTAAATTCATAGGTGATATGATGGGTTCAATGAATACAATAAGCACAGCAGAAAGAGCCACTTGGAAAGACTACCTCGTCTTATGTAAACCCAAAGTGGTTGTACTCATGTTAGTCACAGTACTGGTCGGGGCTCTATTAGCCGTGCCCGGCTGGCCAGACATGATGATTTTGGCTGTTGCCTTAGTTGGCATTGGTGCCTGTGCTGGGAGTGGCGCGGCCATCAATCATATGATTGACCACCGTCTTGATACCAAAATGGCTCGAACTAAAAATCGGCCGATTGCTAAAGGCAGAGTAAGCCCAGAGCAAGGCCTTATTTTTGCCCTCATCCTAGCCGTTGTGGGGTTTGCCTTATTATGGTTTATTGTCAACCCACTCACTGCACTACTCAGCTTAGCGTCCCTATTAGGCTACGCCGTCGTCTATACACTCTTTCTAAAACGAGCAACGCCGCAGAATATTACCATCGGAGGTCTCGCTGGAGCTATGCCCCCTTTATTGGGTTGGACAGCCATGACAGGACAAGTCGACCCTAATGCCTTATTATTAGTCCTTATTATCTTTGCCTGGACACCACCGCATTTTTGGGCTTTAGCCATTCATAGAAAAGACGAATATGCAGAGGCTAATATACCAATGCTACCTGTCACGCATGGCAATCACTTCACCCGTATTCACATTGTCCTTTATAGCTTGTTAATGTTTGCAGCCACACTAATGCCTTTTATCTCAGGCATGAGCGGCTGGCTATACTTAACTGGTATGTTATTGCTCAATGCGCGTCAATTTTGGATGGTCAAACTAATTTTTAACGAAGCAGATGAAAAAGCACCGATGGCGCTATTTAAATACTCCATCCAATACTTACTCTGGTTATTCGTACTTATCCTTATTGATCATTACACCATTGCGAGTAAGGTTATAGGCTAATACTGAGTCCTGTAGAAACAGCCATAATGCCAACGGACTTACTTTTAATGCGTCCATAACGGCTAATCAGCAGGATGCTTTTAGTTGTTAATTAACGACAAGGACCATGCCTCATGTATCTACAATATGCCCGCGGCCTACTCGCTCATCCACGCCTTGGCTGGCAAACCATTAAAAATGAACATACAAGCCTTGCTCAACTATGTTGTAAGCGTCTTGGTGTATTAGCAGCCATACCTGCCGTCTCATTATTTTTTGGCCTAACAATAATGGGCTGGAGCCTCTCTGGTAAAGAATTCCATATCTTTAGCATAGAAAAAGCCTTGCTCTTATCATTTGGCTTCTACGGCTCAATGATTATTGGCGCCCTGTCCATGGCTTATTTTATTTTTTGGCTAGAAAAGACCTACGGCGGAAAAGTCGATTTCGAACACTGCGTGAACTTTATCACTTACACAGCACTACCCATGTATTTATGCGGTCTTGTTGCACTAGTCCCTATCGTGTGGTTAGTCGTTCTTGTTGTCCTCACAGGCGTCATTTACAGCTTATACTTACTCTATGTAGGTATACCTGTATTTATGAATATTCCAGAAGGTAGGGGCTTTATGTTTTCGACAGCCATTATCATGGCTGGACTCTGCACATTAGTAACCTGGATAGCACTCTCGGCCGTCTTATTTAGCGGCACAATAATGAGTTAACACATCAGGAAAAGATAAAGGCAGGATGAAAATATGGAGGCTGAGGTCGGAATCGAACCGGCGTACACGGAGTTGCAGTCCGCTGCATGACCACTCTGCCACTCAGCCTATATATAAACAGTATCCAAAAACCAAAAAGCCGTAGATAAAACCACGGCTTTTTGTTGTTTGGAGCGGAAAACGAGGTTCGAACTCGCGACCTCAACCTTGGCAAGGTTGCGCTCTACCAGCTGAGCTATTCCCGCTTTGAAGGAGGTCATTATAGGGCTTTAAGAATATATGTCAAGCGTTGAAAACTAAGATGTTAACATTGGCCAAGCCGCTTTTAAATAACTCAGCATCGAACTAATTGTCAAGGCTGTAGCCACATACAATAAAGTCACACCGACCTCAAAAGTAGGTAACTCATATACCGGTGAGTAATAAATCAGACAAGCAATTGAAAGCATTTGAAAAGCCGTCTTTAATTTCGCTACATAAGAGACTTTGACAGCATTACGCTGCCCTAATTCCGCCATCCACTCTCGCAACGCTGACACCGTAATCTCACGGCCTATGATGACCGCAACAGGCAACAAAATATACCAGGTTGGCGTTTTATATAAAATCAATAATAAAGCGATTGCGACAATTAGCTTATCTGCTACCGGATCAATAAACGCACCAAAGGGTGAAGTCTGATCCCACTTTCGAGCCAAATAACCATCCAACCAATCTGTTAAAGCTGCAACGACAAA
The DNA here is from genome assembly GCA_018646825.1 of Piscirickettsiaceae bacterium. Taxonomy (GTDB): domain Bacteria; phylum Pseudomonadota; class Gammaproteobacteria; order Nitrosococcales; family Methylophagaceae. Next base: position 11,832 of record JABGUA010000038.1, on the reverse strand, counting down.
GATCCCCGCCGCCCAAGCTGGGGCTGACTGATAAGGCAGTAAGAAAACAATAATCAATACCGGAATAAGTGCAATTCTCAGTAAACTCAATGTATTAGGTATATTTGGCATAACAGGTCTTCAACAAGGTTTATAACGATTATGGTAGCACCATAAGCCAGTTATTTCTCGTCATGGAACACATCATATATTTTTTGAGCTAATGCAGAACTAATGCCATCGACGGCTGACAAGTCTTCAACCCCGGCACGTTGTATTTCCTGCAAACCACCAAACTGCTGTAACAGCTTTTGACGCCGCTTAGGGCCCATCCCTTCAACAGACTCCAATGGCGAGGTTTTCCTTGCTTTTGCGCGTCGTTGGCGATGGCCTGTGATAGCAAAGCGATGGGCTTCATCTCGTATCTGTTGGAGTAGATGTAGCGCGGGAGAATCTGCACGTAAATCAACCTCGCCCGAGCGGCCTACTAAAAACAAAGTTTCCTCGCCCGGCTTACGAGCAGGTCCCTTAGCAATGCCCAAAATATCAATATCTAATTGCAGCTCAGCCATCACAGACTTAGCCTCTGTCAACTGGCCTTTACCGCCGTCAATCAATAGCAAATCAGGCCGCTTACCTTCGCCTTTTTGTAATCGGGTATAGCGACGAGACAATGCTTGATGCATTGCAGCATAATCATCCCCAGGTGTAATCCCATCAATATTAAATTTCCGGTAATCCGTCTTAATCGGGCCTTCTAGACCAAACACAACACATGATGCTACCGTCTTTTCCCCCCCAGTATGACTAATATCAAAACACTCAATTCGTTTTGGCATTTCCGCCATATCAAGTGCTTCTTGCAACAGCTCGAACCGCTGTAACAAATTAGAGCGACTACTTAAACGTTGAACTAAACTAACCTCAGCATTGGTCTTCGCCATTTTCATCCACCGCACACTCGGCCCTCGCTGAGGGCAGCGTATTAATACACGATGCTGAGAATCAGACTTCAATACCGCTTCTAATAAAGCCATATCCTCAAACTCATGACTTATCAACACCTCTACTGGGACATTTTTACCCAAATAATATTGCGGTATAAACGCGGCTAATAGCTCTTCTGCTGAGTTCGCTGCCGTCCCTTTAGGAAAGTAGCTCTTACTACCCAAGCTACGACCACCGCGGATAAAACTCACCTCAACGACAGAGACACCATCGCGTACAATTGCCGCTAACACGTCCAAATCACCTTGTTCAGCACTCACATATTGACGCTCTTGCACGCGTCTTAGACTAATGATTTTATCTCTAAGTAATGCTGCTTTTTCAAAATCTAACCCAGAAGAAGCAATCGTCATCTGCTCAGACAAATCATCAAGTACTTGCTGGTTCTTACCTTCTAAAAACAAAATAGTGTGTTGTAAGTCTTTTTGGTAATCCGCTTCAGATACCAAACCAACACAAGGAGCTGTGCACCGCTTAATTTGATACTGCAAGCAAGGCCGAGAGCGGTTCTGATAATAACTATCATCACACTGCCGAATTGGAAATATTTTTTGTAATAAATGCAGACTTTCTCTAACGGCACCCGCGCTAGGATAAGGACCAAAGTACTGGCCTTTTTTTCGTTTAACCCCTCGATGAAGACCAATACGAGGAAAGGTGTCAGAGGAAATAAACAAATAAGGATAGGTTTTATCATCCCGAAGCAGAATGTTATAGCGTGGCATCAAATCCTTGATCAAGTTATTCTCAAGAATCAACGCCTCATTTTCTGTATGTGTTACCGTCGTTTCAATATGTGCGATTTGCGCCACCATCACACGATTTTTCGACGTCAGACCTGTCGCACGAAAATAACTCGACACCCGTTTTTTAAGGTTTTTAGCCTTGCCAACATAAATTACCGTGTCCGTACTATCAACCATACGATAGACACCGGGACGACTCGTCAGCGTTTTAAGAAAAGCGGCCGAATCAAATACGACTTGTTCTTGCTCCAACTTTTCAGTCATTCAATCTCAACACCTTAGAATACGGCGGAAAACTCGCCTTCTAGAGCCATTATTCTTTTTGATGACAAGACCGATACCAACTATAGGCGGCCAAAACACATAATATAATTGACGCCAAAATCATCGTTCGTGATTGACTAAACAAGAAAAACACAATCCCACCAAACAATAACTCGCTTAGCGCGATCACTCTCAATAACTTACTATTTCCATTCCTTTGCATTATTCGCATCTCATCCTTGTCAGCAAAATGTGCTTTGCATTATCACATATTCAATAAAACCAATATACGTCCGTCTTCATTAAAATAAACCCATAACCCTAATTAACTGGTCTTATCTTAGCGATTTATGTGAGAATAACCCGCTTTTAATAATCTATACGCTACTTCATGTCATCATTGACCAAGCTAAGTCCTATTGCGCCTAAACTACCAGCCAAAGCCAACACGCTCTTTCAGGCTGGCCAGCTCTACGGCAGCGCACAAGGTTTACTCTTAGCCAAAGCCGCACAACAACATGATGGGCCAATATTAGTCCTAACAGACGATGCCGCCAGCGCCCATAGACTTGAAATAGAAGCACAGTTTTATCTTGGTGAAGCTGAATTACCCATTCTTCACTTTCCAGACTGGGAAACATTGCCCTACGACACGTTCTCGCCGCACCAAGATATTATTTCAGAACGCTTAGAAACGCTACACCAACTCCCCCATTTTAAGCAGGGCATTCTCCTCGTCCCCATTGCTACGTTGATGCACCGCATCGCACCACGTGAATTTTTAGAAGGTAATACACTTTTTCTTAAAACAGGCGACACCTTCAATATTGAACAATGGCGCAGTCGATTAGAAAAAGCTGGCTATCGCTATGTTTCACAAGTCATGGAGCATGGTGAATTTGCAGTTCGTGGCGCTATCATCGATCTTTATCCTATGGGTAGCAAGTTGCCTTACCGTATCGATTTATTCGACGATGAAATTGATACCCTTCGAACATTCGATCCAGAGACACAACGTTCAATAGAATCACTTGAAACCCTTGAACTGTTACCAGCACGTGAATTCCCCGTCAGTGACGATAGTATTCAGTATTTTCGCCAGCAATTCCGACAACAATTTGATGGTGACCCACAAAAAAGTCTAATTTACCGTGAAGTCAGTGAAGGTAATATGCCGGGAGGTATCGAATACTATTTGCCACTGTTCCTGCCAAAAACCAACAGCTTAATAAACTATTTACCCGCCAACACATTAATTCTCAATATCAATGACCCGCATCAGGCTGCAACCGATTTTTGGCAAGAGATAAATCAACGTTATCAACAAAATGACGTTGATCCTGAAAGACCACTACTGCCGCCCAACCAGATATTTTTTCCAGTCGAAGACTTGTTCAGTACCTTCAAACAATATCCTCGCTTGCATAGCCAGACCTTTGAACTAGAGCAAGCCGAAGGCAAATACAACTACACCACCACATTACCACCACAACTGACCCTGACAGCACAACAAGACAATACCTGCGAAGCCTTAACGCGCTTTATCGATAACTTCGACGGCCGTATTCTCATCACAGCAGAAACCGCAGGTCGACGTGAAACCCTATTAGAAATACTTCGCGATAATGGCATCGTACCCAAAGCGCTCTCCAGCTGGGACCAATTTCTAATAGATGACAGTCCACTGTGTATTACTGTTGCCCCACTTGAACAAGGCTTGATTCTCAGCAATGACAAATTAGCTGTCATTGCGGAACCCCAACTCTTCGGCCAACAAGTCATGCAGCGTCGCCGACGCAGTCGTAAAAAACGTGATTCAGATGCGGTTATTCGTAATCTAGCGGAGCTCAACATTGGCGATGCTGTTGTCCATGAAGACCACGGTGTCGGTCGTTACCTCGGCCTCCAAACGCTCGATATCGGTGACGTTACTACCGAGTACGTGACATTAGAATATGCCAAAGATGACAAGCTCTATGTTCCTGTCGCAGCCCTCGATCTAATCAGTCGCTATTCTGGCGCTGCACCAGAATTAGCCCCGCTTCATAAACTAGGCTCGGGACAATGGGAAAAAGCCAAACGTCGCGCCGCAGAAAAAGTCCGTGATGTTGCTGCCGAATTGCTCGATATCTACGCACAGCGGGCTGCCTATAAAAAAGCGCCGTTAGACTCACCTGACGAGCAATATGCGAGCTTTGCCGCCGCCTTCCCATTTGAGGCCACGCCCGATCAACATGATGCTATTGAGGCCGTCGTCAAAGACATGACATCCGACTCACCAATGGATCGACTCATTTGTGGCGATGTTGGTTTTGGCAAAACAGAAGTCGCCATGCGCGCAGCCTTCCTAGCAACCCAGTCCGGTAAACAAGTTCTGGTCTTAGTTCCGACGACCCTACTCGCCCAACAGCACTATGAAAACTTCAAAGATCGCTTCGCTGACTGGCCAGTCAACATCGAAGTCATGTCACGCTTTCGCTCTAAAAAACAGCTTGATGTTGTCAAACAAGCAATGACCGACGGCACCGCCGATATCGTCATTGGAACTCACAAACTCTTGCAACAAGACATCAAGCCTATGCGATTAGGCTTATTTATCCTTGATGAAGAACATCGCTTCGGGGTAACACAAAAAGAACAAATCAAAAAATACCGAGCTGAGATAGATGTTTTAACACTCACAGCGACGCCTATCCCCCGCACACTGAATATGTCTATTTCGGGTATTCGAGATCTGTCTATTATCGCCACACCACCAGCCCGACGCTTAGCCATTAAGACTTTCGTCCAAGAATGGAATCAAAACACCATTCGTGAAGGCATGCTGCGTGAAATAAAACGCGGTGGTCAAGTCTACTTCCTACACAATAAAGTTGAAGACATTGATCGCATCGCACGTGAGATAGAACAAATTGTCCCCGGAGCAAAAGTGGCTGTTGCCCATGGTCAGATGCGTGAACGCGACCTCGAACAAGTCATGCTGGATTTTTATCATCAACGGTTCAATATTTTAGTCTGCACGACCATTATAGAAACCGGCATAGATATCCCTTCAGCAAACACAATCTTTATTGACCGTGCTGACAAATTAGGACTTGCCCAGTTATATCAAATACGGGGACGCGTTGGCCGCTCGCATCATCGTGCTTACGCCTATTTAATCGTACCACCACAAAAAGCCATGACCAAAGATGCCATCAAACGGCTTGAAGCTATCGAATCAATTGAGGACTTGGGTGCTGGCTTCACACTAGCCACCCATGATATGGAAATTCGTGGTGCCGGAGAATTGCTCGGTGACGACCAAAGTGGCCAAATGCAAGAGATTGGCTTTGGCTTATATAACGAATTGCTTGAGCGTGCAGTCAACGCCCTCAAATCAGGACAAGAGCCTAGCTTGACCATGACCGACCGCCATTTTATTGAAATTGATCTTCATGTTCCGGCCCTTATCCCAAATGACTACCTGCCAGATGTCCATACCCGCCTCGTACTCTATAAACGTATCGCTGCGGCCTCAGACAACGACGCACTTAGAGAGCTGCAAGTCGAAATGATTGATCGGTTTGGTCTTTTACCAGAACAAGTACAAACCTTATTTGCCATCCATGAACTCCGCTTTAAAGCCAAAGCCATTGGTATTCGGAAAATTGATGTGTACGATCAAGGCGGTCGCATTATCTTTGAGCAAGAGCCAAACATCGAACCCATGACCATCATTCAACTTATTCAATCTAAAGCCAGTCAATACAAGCTCGACGGTCAGGATAAATTACGCTTTACTGAATTCATGCCTGAAGCAGAAGATCGCTTACTCGCTCTCAATCAACTACTCGATGACCTCCAAAAACCCGACGAATAACCTGGTAAACAAGGGCCGCGGTGCTATCAGTCAGCGTGATAGTCGCTATAGCGAACACCAACGTGAGCAATTCAACGATGGTTGGCATCAAGACAGTGAGCAAGTAGAACGGACACAAAAGACTCAAGTCAGTTTCGAAACACCCAAGACCCTCATTTCACACAACCAATCACCCGACGTCCCTTTTGAACAATCCATCAATCCCTATCGTGGTTGTGAGCATGGTTGTATTTACTGTTTTGCCCGACCCACACACGCTTATTTAGATCTATCTCCAGGGCTGGATTTTGAAACTAAACTCACGGCAAAACGTGATGCTGCTGAGACATTAAGAAAGCAATTATTATCACCACACTATCAATGTAAACCCATAGCTCTAGGCGCCAATACCGACCCTTACCAACCGATAGAGCGTCGTTACCACATCACTCGTGACATTTTATTAGTATTACAAGAACTCAATCACCCGTGCACTATTACCACAAAATCTGCTTTAGTCGAACGAGATATCGACATCATCGCTGATATGGCTAAGAGAAGTCTGATCCATGTCAATCTATCATTTACAACCCTCGACCCTATCTTGAGCCGTCAATTAGAACCTAGAGCGAGCTCACCTAAACGACGTTTACAAACTATCACCACACTTAGAAATTCAGATATTCCAGTCAATATCTTACTTGCCCCCGTTATTCCCGTTTTAACTGATCCAGAGATGGAGACGATTCTAAAAGCCATATCAACGTCTGGGGCACAATCTGTCGATTACATTCTTCTCAGATTGCCTCTCGAACTTGTTGACCTCTTCACAGAGTGGCTACAAAAACATTACCCCGATAAAGAAAATCACGTTATTCAGCAGATAAGGCAAACGCGGCAAGGTAAACACAACGATGCCAGCTTTGAACATCGCGGCTCTGGCCAAGGCCATTTTGCAGAAATGATTCGTCAACGTTTTCGCCTCGCCAGAAAAAAATATAAGCTGGCTCAACCACTCCCCACCCTCGACTGTGAACTATTTCGCCCCCATCCTGTTCAAATAGATCTATTTTGACGCCTAACAACTAGCTAATAAGGCATTTTTGGGACAAAAGTCCCGTTTCCTATAGGGCTGAACCCCGTAAAATCATAGCGAAACAACTTTAATTGCATGAAATTAAAGCTTTTTGTTTTTTTGGCGATAACTTAAGTGTAAAACAAAATGGTTCAGAATTATGATCAACATGCCAAGAGATTTTTTAACAGCAACAACCCCGACCGCGAGTAGCTCGACGAATAGAGCTGTCAAATTTCAAGTCTTGGGAGAAGAAGAGCATCCCCCTATTCTTGCGATTGAACGTCGTCGTACCCCTTCTCGTCGTAAACCAGCCCAAGACAAACAACAAATAGAACGTCGTGTTTCTCACGATCGCAGGCGGACGACTTTTAGCAGTAAAGCCTAAATAATAGTTTCTCTCCGGCCATTTTGCACCGAGCGTAAAGCCGCTGTAATAACCTGACAGTTTTCTTTCGCATCCCTTATCGATAAAGCGGGCTGTAGGCCATGCAAAACGCAATCACTAAAATGGCGAATTTCTTCTACAAAGTGATTAGCTATCGGTAACGCAACTTGATGCTGTTCACCCGCATCAGTCCACCAATTAATCACCGGTGCATCATCTGGGTTCTGCCAAACTGTATCGCATTTAATGCCACCTAAAGCACCTATAATCTCATACTCACTACGGCGTGCACGCTCAAAACTCATATCAAACTGAGCATAACGGCCATCATCATAATCCAAAACACCGCTCAAACTAATATCAGCACCACTGTCTAATAGTTTTGCCATCGCCATGACTGATTTCGGCAAACCATCAAACCATTTACGGGCAGTATGGATTGCATAAGGGCCTATATCCCACATCGCACCCCCACCATTATCAATATCGCGTTCTAACCGATACATCCGTGCGGGTTTCATCGGAAAAGAAAAACACGTTCTCACTGTTCTAACATCACCAATCGCACCCGATGCAATCAGCTCAGCCACAAAGTCATGCTGGGGATGGAAACAGTACATAAATCCTTCCATCACCGTGACATTATATTGCGCGGCGGCGGCGGCAATCGCATCTATATCGTCAACCGATAACGCCATTGGCTTTTCTATCAGAACATGTTTACCTTGTTTAATAGCTTTAATCGCCCATTCAGTATGTTCCTCATTTGCCATCGGTAAATAAATTGCATCTATCTCCGCATGATTTAAAACCGAATCAAGATCATCAAATGCCTCTACACCTTTTTCATTTGGCGCATATTTAGCCAATACCGCCGCTGCCGCCCCTGGACGCCGACTTGCAATCGCCACCAATTGTGCATTCTCAGCTTCAACAATCGCAGGCATCAAACGCTCATTTACTCGCGCAGCACCTAAAATACCCCAACGTAAAACAGTTTGTTTAGTCATTACCCATCCTTAAAAAGTGTTTCAGCTATCATACCGATTAAAACCCATAAACTTCAATTCAATAAAACCGCAATATTAATGGTGTTTATCTCTAACCACTTTTCACCTATGCTAGTGAACAACCATTTTTTTAATACAACTATCTGGAGTCAATAATGACGATCGAAGTAGGCCAAACACTCCCAGCAGGTGAACTAACAGAATGCAACGAATTTGACCCCGCTAATGGTTGCCCGATGAACCCACAAGCACAAGATGTCTTGGCAATGAGTAAAGGCAAGAAAATTGTACTCTTCGGAGTTCCCGGTGCTTTCACGCCACTCTGTTCAGCGCAACATTTACCCGGCTATGTAGAACATGCAGACAGTATCAAAGCGAAAGGCGTTGATGAAATATGGTGCTTATCCGTTAATGATGCTTTTGTCATGGCAGCTTGGGGCCGTGATAACCAAGCTAGCGGAAAAGTTAGAATGATGGCCGACGGTAGCGCAGTTTATACTAAAGCGTTAGGCTTAGACCGCGATTTAACCGGGGGCGGCATGGGTGTTCGTTGCTTTCGCTTTGCCATGATTATTGAAGACGGAATCGTCAGCTATATTGGCGTTGAAGGGTCGGGAGAGTTTGGTGTTTCCAAAGCTGAAACAATTCTAGAACAACTGTAAAAGTTCAATATGAATTCGCTAAGCTGATCTTTGTCAGCTTAGCGTCGTTGTTCTATCACATCAACCTTATGATCAGCGACAAAAATAGCCGTCGCCAAACCAGTGAAAATACCATGTTCTACTACACCAGGAACGGCATTCAGCATCGCGTTCAAAGCATGAACATCAATCTGTCCAAAGGCCATATCTAGTACCAAACTGCCATGTGACGTTACAGCTAAACCATCCCCTGATGCATTAGGTCTTAACTCTCCACGACCACCCAAAGCTTCCAAGCTATGCAATACCATTTGCCATGCAAATGGCATCACTTCGATCGGAATCGGATAGTTTTGGCCTATCCGTTCAACTAACTTACTTTGGTCAACTAAAACATGAAATTCATTGCTAGCGCGCGCCAGCAACTTTTCACGTACTAAGTCTGAACCTCGACCTTTTAATAAAACCTTCTCATCCGTCACTTCATCTGCACCATCGACATACACATCAATATGGCTCAAGTGCTCCATACTTATCTGCGGCAAACCCAAGCTTTTGGCTTTCATCGTACTCACAACTGAGCTTGCAACCGTCGTACAGCGCAATCCTCCTTGTTGGCGTTTAGCGAGTGCTTCAATAAAATAATTCGCGGTAGAACCTGTACCAAGGCCAACGACCATATCGTCCTCTATCAGATCTGCTACATGTTGTGCCACGCGTTGTTTTGCACTCAATGGGCTCGACATTTTTTCTCCTTAAAGACTTAAACCACAAAATTCAGTATTATCCAATCCCATTGTGAACACCAATTGAAATGAATTCAATATCAAGGATATCAGCATGGTCAACTTCGATATTATCGTAAACCATATTCAACAAGTAACGGGGCAAACATTTAATAATATCCGTCAATCATCCGTCAGTGGTGGTGGCATCAATGCTGCTTATCATCTCAATAATGACACTCAGTCCTATTTCGTTAAACTCAACACACCCGAACGAGAATTGATGTTTGAAGCTGAGGCAAAAGGACTCTCTGAATTGGCTGACACCCAATGCATTCGTATCCCAAAAGTTATCTGTTTTGGCCAAACGAGCCAAAATAGTTATCTAGTCCTCGAGTATATTCCTTGCAACCCTTTTAACACCAATTCAAGTCGTTTATTAGGTCAACAGCTGGCTCAGCTACACCAAATAGAACAGCCTTATTTTGGTTGGCACTGTGATAACACCATCGGTAGTACCCCACAATATAATCCCCGCCAACATGACTGGTTAATATTTTGGCAACAACACCGACTGCAACAGCAATTAAGCTTTGCAAAGCAAAATGGCTACGCTCAGCAACTCCAAGATAAGGGAGATAAACTAACTGAACGATTAGCGAATTTTTTCGATGACTACCAAGCCAAGCCCGCGCTATTACATGGTGATTTATGGGGTGGAAATGCTGCCGCAGATCCTAATGGCAATCCTATTATTTACGATCCCGCTTGTTATTATGGCGACCGTGAAACCGATATCGCCATGACAGAGTTATTTGGTGGTTTTAGCCCCGATTTCTATGCTGCATACAATGCCACTTATCCGCTTGATGACGGATATAAAACCAGAAAAACGCTCTATAACCTCTACCACATACTGAATCACGTCAATTTGTTTGGTGGTAGCTACCTTAGCCAAGCTAGTAACATGCTCGACCAACTCAATGCAGAACTAACATAATATCTCTAAATACCGCTCGTACTATGACATTTTCAAGCTTTTCTTGGCCAAGAACAACAATCCAATAACAAACGCATAGGTACCATCTCTATCAATTATTGATTAGGGTGCATTACTCTTATCTAGGAATTTATCGAAGAATATTGCATCGTTAGTAATACCATTTTTCTTGAATACACTAATAGACGCGTCGATCATGCCGGGGGGACCACAAAGATAAGCTTGACCCCTAAGTGCTTTTCTAGCATCTTTAATAAAATCTACACAAGAGCCTCTATTTCCTTCCCATGAGCTATCTTCTGGCTCTTGTGATAGGCAAGGAATGTACTCGAACCTTCCCAGACCTTTGCTTACCCAGTCTGATGATAATTGATCAATCAGCTCACCAAGGTATAGATCTTTTTGAGTGCGAGCGCCGAAAATGAAACGAACATCAGCCATTCTGCCTGATTCAAGTGCATCTTGTAGAACACTTACAATAGCACTCATGCCACTACCACCTGCAACACAAGTCATTTGGGCAGGCTTTTTAGCCAAACCAAATACACCGTAAGGGCCGCTCATGGTCATAGTTTGTCCGGTACGATCTTCCTCAAATAACCAGTCGGTAAATTCACCACCAGGGACTTTTCTGATATAGAACAAGAACTCTTTCTGACCAAGGCTTGGTGCTGTTGCAAATGAATAACTACGACCTTCACTAAGATGGGGTAGTTTCAGATCAGCATACTGACCCGCTTTGTATAAAAGCTCAGTCGATGAGATCGCAGAGTCATCAATTTCAATGACAAGCTCTTTGATGTCATATGTTAAGTCACGGATCTGCTTAATAACTGCTTCTGATTCCCAATGAAGTTGTCCTTCACCCGGGGCAAGAAGGTCAACTTCAACTTCTATATCAGTCTTGAGTGCCGTTTGACATGCAAGAATGTAGTTATTTTGTAGGTCCTCAGCTTCTAAAGTATAAGCAAAGTCAGCTAAAGGATTAATTTTACCTTTGACTAAGCGACATTTGCATGAACCGCAGCTGCCTACTCGACAATCATGCGGCCAAGCTATGCCTGCTTCGAGTGCTGTCTGTAAAAGATTATTACCCGTCTTTACAGTCAACGTTTCAGAACCATTTATTTGGGCTGAGAGCGCCTGTTTCTTACT
>JABGUA010000082.1 GCA_018646825.1 Piscirickettsiaceae bacterium | reverse complement strand
CGACGGCAAAATGCTTATTTGAGTCGGGTTTGACCGTTGATATTCAGGCTCCGCCGCCTGCAGGCAGTGAGAGTTTGCTGGCGTTATCTGAGATGCAAGATATGACTGATAAGCGGGTTGTCATTGTACGGGGTGAGACAGGTAGGGAGTTGTTGGCTGATACCTTGATAGCGAGAGGCGCTACTATTACTTATTTAGAAGTATATCGTCGTTGTGTCCCCAATTATGATGGCACACGTGTGACAGAGGCCTTGTCGGTAGATTGGTTGATAGTGACCAGTGTTGCTGGATTGCAAAACCTGTGTCAAATAGTGAATAACGAAGGAATAAAGCTTAAAATGTTGTTGGTTGTCAGCGAGCGGATTAAGCAAGTTGCAGTTGGATTAGGTTTTCAGCATGTTGTTGTATCAGAGGATGTCAGCGATGCTGCTGTGGTAAGTCGTATAGTCAAGATAGGACAAGAAAATGGCAAATAATGCTGAACAAAAGAAAAAAGCACCGGTGACGGTTGAGAATGCTGCCGTACAGGAGAGTAAGCCTTCTAAGCCTATTCTGTTATGGGTTGCGATACTTATTTTGTTGGTTTTAGGTGCTGGGCTCTATTGGTTGATAGAGCAACAGAAAGTAGCGATAGCAACAATGGCAGAAGAAGTTAAAGCGTCTCAGCAGACAATAGAGGGCCACTTATCTCAATTGGATTCAACCGTTTCTTCAGGTTCGACCAATACAGCAAAATTGCTTGAAAACTTAAATTCAACCGATGTCGGTTTGGCTGAAAAAATTGCTGAAATTGCTGAAATTCAAGATATGACCAACGATGATGTTAAACGCGTTTGGGCGATGGCCGAAGTTGAGTTTTTGCTACAAACAGCAAGTCAGCGTGTTTTGTTAGCGGCTGATAATGAAGGGGCGAAAACAGCCTTAGTTTTGGCAGATGAAAAGCTAAAAGATTTGGCTGACCCCCGTTTATATCGCTTACGGGCTTTGTTGGCTGACGAGCAATTGGCTTTATCCTCAGTAGCAAAAGTGGATATAGACGGCTTAGCTTTACGTTTAAAAAGCGTGTTAGATAATATGGACAAACTACAAGTACTGATGGCGCCGGATGTCGCTGACAGGGGTTCCGAGGATGTTGTGGCAGCAGATGCACCTACAGACTGGAAGGGCGTGTTGAGTGCGGCTTGGGATGAAGTAAGTTCTTTGGTGGTAATTCGCCATCAACAGGATGGTTCAGCCGCAATATTAGTGCCTCAAGAACGTTACTTCTTGTATCAAAATTTGCGGCTTAAGTTAGAAACGGCACGTTTAGCATTATTAGAGAGAAGAGAAGGGAGCTATCACGATAGTTTGACCTCTGCTGAAAAATGGTTAAAGCAATATTTTATCGGTGAAGAGCGTGATGCTGCTTTAGCAACATTAACAGCATTAAACAGTGAAACGATTACAGTGACGATGCCTGATATTTCAGCTTCTTTAGTGTGGTTGAAAGAAAAAGGTAATCAATAATGAAATTGTTGATCATCATTGCGATAGCGCTGCTGATTGGCGGTGGCTTAATGTGGCTGGCAGAGTTTGAGCCAGGGTTTGTTTTATTACAATATGGCAGTTGGAGTCTTGAAACATCTTTAGTAGTGTTTGCAGTGGCTTTTGTGTTGCTTGTCCTCGCAGCTTATTGGGCGCTGAGAAGTGTTGTTTTGATAAAGCAAACGCCAGGAAAATTATCACGTTGGCAGTCATCAAAGCGATTGTCGCGTGCCAATAAGACGTTGACACGTGGCTTAATTACGCTGGAAGAAGGCCGCTGGTCTGAGGCAGAGCGCTTATTAATGCGCTATGCGGGCCACAGTGAAACACCGTTATTACACTATTTGGCGGCGGCCCGTGCGGCCCAAAAACAAGATGCGGGGGAGCGTAGAGACAATTATTTACGGTTGGCCCATGAAACAACGGATGGTGCGGATATTGCCGTCGGGGTTGTTCAGGCGGAATTACAATTAGCATCTGATCAAAAAGAACAGGCTTTGGCAACATTGCAGCATTTACGTGAAATGTCGCCTAAACACCCTTATGTTTTACAGCAGTTACAGAAAGTTTATTCAGAGATGAATGAGTGGCAGGGCGTACAAGATGTTTTGCCCGATTTACGTAAACGTCATGTTTTACCTTCGTCAGATGTGAAGTCACTGTCGACGGAGGCGAATGTTGGTCAGTTAGAGGCAGCTATTGTACGACAAGATTGGGGTGCGGTTAGCGAAATATGGCAAAAAGCACCCTCAAAAATTCGTTATTCAGAAGCGATGTTGCATGCGTATGTGACGGGATTGATACATCAAGGGCGAGGTAAAGAAGCCGGACCCTTAATTGAAGCGTATATGAATAATGCTTGGAGCGATCGTTTGGTATATCAATACGGTCTGATTGAGCTTGATAATTTGGGCGAGCAGATTGAGCGCGCTGGACGTTGGGTGAAAAAGCATCCTAATAACCCTTGGTTATTATTGACTTTAGGCCGCTTACAAAAAATGAATAATCAAGCTGCTAAAGCGGAAAGTTATCTGCGTGAGAGTTTAACGCATGGTGCTCGTGGTGAGACATACCAAGTATTGGCTGAAGTATTAGCAATGGAACCAGGTAACGAGTCTGGGGTGCTAGAAGCCAATCAGAAAGGATTAGCATTGATGTTGTCACAAAAAGATGCGCTTGTTTAAGTGTAAGAGTTGAGGGTTTATGGGTGAAACTGAGGCACATTATTTAGTCGATATATTAGCTCTATTGCTTGCGACGGTTATTGTTGTTCCTTTTTTTCATGCGATCCGGTTAGGAGCCATTCTTGGGTACTTAGCTGCGGGTGTATTGCTCGGGCCGTGGGGCTTTGGGTTATTGACAGAAGTAGAAGAGATTCGTCATTTAGGCGAGTTTGGCGTTATTTTCCTACTATTTGTGCTTGGGATCGAGCTCAAGCCCGATAAATTATGGCAGATGCGTAAAATGGTGATTGGCTTAGGTTTAGGCCAATTATTACTCACAGCCGGGGTGATTTATGGCTTCGCGTTATTATTTGGTTTGCCCCATCATGTCGCTATTATTATTGGGTTTGGCTTAGCCTTATCATCAACCGCTTTTTGTCTGAAATTGCTTGCAGAACGAGGCGGAATATCGACCCAGATGGGTCAGATGTCTTTCTCGGTTTTGTTATTGCAAGATCTTTCTGTTGTGCCCCTTTTAGCGCTAGTTTCGATGTTTGCCGGTGGTGCAGTCGCGGCAGCTGAGCCAGGTATTAGTTTTGGTTTTGCCGTCTTGATTATCATTGCTTTGCTGGTTGCGGGCCATTATTTGCTGAACCCTGTTTTGGGTAAAATTGTGGCAAGCCAAGATCCGGATG
>JABGUA010000040.1 GCA_018646825.1 Piscirickettsiaceae bacterium | reverse complement strand
GGTGCCATAGGTCATGGTAAAGCCAGCCGCGATGATGCTCGGCATCGAATGCGGGCGGATAATCAAATCCTCGGCTTTGCACAGTGTCTGCTCTGCGAAGCCCCCCGATAAGGTCATACACATCACAGGTTGACCCAGCAGATCTTGCGAGACCCCATCGCCGACGGCATCCACAATCCCGGTGACTTCGCCGCCCGGTGCAAAAGGCAGGTCGGGCTTGAACTGATATTTATTTTCAATGATCAGCGTATCGGGGAAATTTACGCCGCAGGCCTCAGTCGCAATGCGCACCTGACCCGCTAAGGGGATAAGGTCCGCGACCTCTTTGAGTACCAGATCTTCTGGAGGGCCAAATTTTTCGCAAAGCATGGCTTTCATTTTATTTCCTAAGTTTCTTTACAGTGGAGGAATGGGCTTTGATTTTATGTGTTATAAACCAGCTTTGGCGTGAATCATAGAAGCGGAACGATTTAGAATTCTAAAACTGTTGATTTTGGCAACGCTCATTTTCTTAATTGTAATGCAATGGCTTAACAGTTAGCGTTTCGATTAGAATGGGAGGGTTAACAATGAAAAAATTATGGGCAGTGCCTTTACTACTTGCTGCGTCACATGCAACGGCCGGAGGGTGGGAAGCCAGCACACTCGACACGTCATTTATGTACCAACAGGGCAATTATGCAGAAGTCGGAACCGCATCAATTACCTATGGTGTAAAAGCTACTACGCAAGCAAATACAGCCAAAACAAAAATGGCTAAAAATCAAACGCGAACGGCGTTCGCGTTTAAAACCGATGTTGGCGGTATAACGCTAGGTTTGGCTCGCTACATGTCTGGTGCCATTCAGCTAAGTGGAAGCGATGCAAGTTTGGCTACCTGTGCTACTATCTCAGCAACGTGTTCGGTCGTTCCGGACGCTGACGTAACTGTGAATTCTTTGGCATTGTTAGCTAAATATAAGTTAAACGATGAATTTTCCTTAATAGCTGGAGCTAACCAATATTCTATCGCGTCGGGCGCCACAGTTACGGCCTTGACAGGGCATTATGAGGTTTCAGGTGATGCTACGGTACCAACTTTTGGTGCGGCTTACGAAGTGAGTGATATAGCTTTACGCGTTGAGTTGTTGTCACAATCCAAAACCAAAGTCTCAAATTTCAAAGCCCAATCTAAAGGTGGTGCCGTTACTTCTCTGACGGATGTTACGGGCGAAACTATGAGTATTCCTCAAAGTATAAAGCTTAATTTCCAAAGTGGAATAGCGGCAAATACTCTTTTGTTTGGTTCTATCCATCAGGCTTCATGGAAAAGTGCACAAATAGAAATACCCCAATTAGGTGCTGGAACTCTACTCGGTGGAGTTGATGGAATCAGCAGTGATTTTGCCAATCGGACGACTTATTCAATTGGTGTAGGGCGAAAGTTTACTGAACAAATGTCAGGGCTGATTTCTTATGCTACTGAGGCTGGCGGTGGGAAAACCACAGCCGACCCGTTTACGTTACGAAACGGGTATCAGTCGATAAGTTTGGGTGCACGTTACACCACAGGTAATATGACGATTAGCGGAGGGTACAATTATACTATGCCCGGAGACGTTGACCTTGCTCATGTATCTGGACTTACAGCATCCTACAAAAACAATACCGTTTCGGCGGTTGGCCTTAAGGTTGGATTTTCATTCTAACGATTTTAACAATGTTGTTTCTGGTACTTGTTAAGGCAGCTAAAGCTTTTTAGCTGCCTTAATTTTTAACGGTTTTTTGCCGGGGATATGTTATCCCTATCATGTGCGGTGGTTCTTTAATGAATATTAACGGTCGTCCAATGCGCACTTCGGACACTAAAATAAGTCTTAATATTTCGAAATACATGTATGCATTTTCTTGTACCAATTGAACTGGCGGAATGGCCGATAGCTTATATTCAAAATTTTAATTTCAAAATGGAAGTTGCAGCCTCGATATAATCCCTGTGTCAATCATGTTAAATGGTGACGCTCTAATATTTGCACACAGAGTTATCCACAGGATCGTTTGGTTTAAAATTGCCGGGCCTTTATGCAGGGGTTATCTTGTAAGGCATTGCTTTATAATGATTTAATATATTTACATGCAGCTTAATGTAATCATTTAATTTTTGGCATGATTATTGCTTTCTTTTATTATACACAACATAAAACATTCCACTTAAACGTGCATCTAAATTCGTATATTAAAATTTAATCCATTAAAATAAGTAAAAATACACGTTTTAAGTGTATATTATTTATGCCTGCGCTCGGTTTTCTTGATTGATGGTTTGCTTGAAAAGGCGTGTCTGCTTCGGCGCGCTGCCATAAAACGCCAGATCTGACTGTCTC
>JABGUA010000188.1 GCA_018646825.1 Piscirickettsiaceae bacterium | reverse complement strand
TTAATTTATTGAAAATACTGGAATTATTATGGAATACAGGCGATGTCTTTCCATGCATTATTTCGTTGGCACGAATGATTTCGCCACCAAAGGCTTGGCCGATAGATTGGTGCCCTAAACACACACCAAGGATCGGTTTTTTCCCTGCAAAGTGTCGAATCACGTCCAACGATATACCCGCTTCATTTGGCGTACATGGACCGGGAGAAATTACAATTTTTTCTGGATTAAGGGCTTCAATATCAGCAATAGTAATTTTGTCATTGCGATGGACCTGCACATCGGCACCGAGCTCACCAAAGTATTGAACTAAGTTGTAAGTAAATGAATCGTAATTATCTATCATCAATAACATTGCGTGATGGCCGTCTATTGTTGTTGGTGTTGATTTAAGTCAAGGCCTGCTTCTGCCATTGACACAGCACGAAATACAGCGCGTGCTTTATTCATGGTTTCCTGCCATTCCATCTCCGGAACAGAATCGTAGACAATGCCTGCGCCTGCTTGAATATGAAGTGTATTATCCTTAATGACAGCAGTACGGATTGCAATGGCCGTGTCCATATTACCTGACCAGGATAAATAACCGACGGCACCGGCATAAACGCCACGTTTGATGGGTTCTAATTCATCAATAATTTCCATCGCCCGGACTTTAGCAGCACCACTGACAGTGCCAGCAGGGAATGTCGCACGCAATGCATCGATGCAGGTCATATCAGGGACAACCTTGCCAATGACATTGGAGACAATATGCATCACATGAGAATAACGCTCTATAACCATTTTAGCTGTTAGTTTTACTGTGCCTATTTGGCTTACACGACCAGCGTCATTACGACCTAAATCGATAAGCATTAAGTGCTCTGCAAGCTCTTTTGGATCGGCGAGAAGCTCTTCTTCTAATGCTTTATCTTCTTCAACTGTTTTACCTCGTGGGCGGGTACCAGCGATTGGGCGAACGGTAACTTCATCTTCTTCCATACGTACTAGAATTTCGGGAGAAGAGCCGACAATATGGAAGTCATCTAAATTGAGATAATACATGTAAGGCGATGGGTTTAGGGTTCTTAATGAACGGTATAAATCCATAGCTTGGGCAGAGAATGGGACAGAAAGTCGTTGTGATAACACGACTTGCATGATGTCGCCATCGGTAATGTATTGTTTGGCTTTTTCAACAGCATCAATAAAACCATCGTGAGTAAAGCCCGAGACAAAGTCGGCTTCTTTGACCGTTTTGCTTGTGTGTTGTTGGTTGATATTGGGTGTTGCAGTTCGCAATCTATTCGTTAAGGCATCCAACTCTAGTTGTGCAGATTGATAGGCATTGTTGGTATTAGGATCGGCATGAACGATAAGGAATAGGCGGCCAGATAAGTTATCAAAGACGATTAAATCATTTGAGACCATTAATAAAATATCTGGGCAAGCTAAGGGATCAGGGTTTGGAGACTCACCGAGTCTTGGCTCTATATAACGGACAGTGTCATAGCCAAAATAACCGACTAAACCGCCATTAAAACGAGGTAAATTAGCTAGATCCGGGACCTTGTATTGGTCTTTGTAGTCTTCTATCCATGACAAGGGATCATGACTTGTTGCTTGGTCAATGATTTCACCATGGTGAAGTGTGATGATGTCTTGCCCGGTGACTTTGATGACCGTGTCACAAGGGAGGCCGATTATCGAGTAGCGACCCCATTTTTCACCGCCTTGGACGGACTCAAACAAATAAGAGTAGGGTGCGTCGGCGAGCTTTAAATAGGTACTAAGTGGCGTATCAAGGTCGGCAAGAATCTCTCTTGCGACAGGAATACGGTTGTATCCTTGTTGGGCATATTGGTCGAATTCGGCGCTCGTTATCATAAACTTTAAAACAAACCGGCTAATTCAGCAAAGCTGTCGATGACACTGTCAGGTTCTGCTAGACGTATATCGATGCCATGGTTGTATCCATAACTCATGCAAACAATCGAGAAGCCTGCAGCACGTGCTGCTTTCACATCATTGATTGAATCACCCAACATCATGGCATCTTCAGCTGCGATATTAAAAAACTGTGCACCATAAAGTAATGGTGTAGGGTCTGGTTTTTTTACTGGTAAGGTATCGCCACTGATGATAATTTCAAATTCGCCCAAAATGTCTAATTTTTCTAAAATAGGTAAGGTGAACTGTTCATCCTTATTGGTCACGCAACCTAAACGCATATCTTGGCTCTTTAACCAGCTTAAGCCGCCTTTCACTGAAGGATAAAGTCGACTGAAAGTACATGGGTTTTTTGCGTAATAATCCATGAAAATTGGATGCGCCTTTTGATAGAGTTCATCGGATGGCATGCCATTTATATCATCAACTAAGGCACGCTCTATTAAACGCGGAACACCATTACCGACCCAATCGCGAACTTTGTCTTCGCCACGTAACGGCAGAGATAAAGATTGCATCGTTTGATCGATGCACCAAGTCAAATCAGGCACGCTATCGACTAGCGTGCCATCAAGGTCAATAAGGACCATTTTTGGTTTAGTTAAAGCCATTATCTAAAACGTGCTCGCCTTTAAATTTTAGCTTGTGCTAATTCTGCACGTAATGCGGCGATAATAGTTTCGTAATGATGTGGGTCACTTGCTTGTGCTGCATTAAATACAGCTGAGCCAGCAACAAAAGTACGTGCACCGGCTTCTGCAATTTCACGGATGTTTTTCACATTGACACCACCATCGATTTCTAAATCGATATCGTAGCCACTTTCATCAATCATTTTGCGTGCTTGACGGAGCCTATCTAAAGTATGAGGGATGAAAGATTGACCGCCGAAGCCAGGGTTAACAGACATCAGTAAGATACGGTCTACTTTATCCATAACATGTTCTGCTAAAGACAGCGGTGTTGCTGGGTTGAAAACGAGACCTGTTTTGCAGCCTTCAGCTTTTACAAGTTGTAAGCTACGATCAATATGGTCAGATGCTTCAGGATGGAATGTGATGAAGCTTGCGCCGGCTTGAGCAAAATCAGGGATAATGCGGTCAACAGGTTTGACCATAAGGTGTACGTCGATTTCAGCTGTGACACCATGCTTGCGAAGTGCTTCACAGACTAGGGGACCAATTGTGAGGTTTGGTACATAGTGGTTATCCATGACGTCGAAATGAACAATGTCCGCACCTGAAGCAAGGACATTATCAACTTCTTCGCCTAAACGTGCGAAGTCAGCAGATAAGATAGAAGGAGCAATTTGAAAGTCAGCCATAGTTATACTCTTTTATAAAGTTATATTAATAGGGTTTGCGTCAAAACAGTTCATTTTATCGTAGTTAGTGGGTTTTTTCAGCTTTTGTAAAATAGCAGAGCTGACTATACTGCCCAGTGTATTCAATTTTTTTTAGATTGAGAGAGTTGTATTTTGAGACAGTTTTATTTTGTTTTCCTTTATTGTTTAGTGACTTGGTCAGCTTTTGCCGCTGAGGACATGCCTGATATGGGAGATGAGACACTGTCGGAAGAAGGTGCTGAAAGTGGTGATATCTCCGCTGAAGCTGGCTTAAAAATGAGCATGATGCGTCAGATTAGTCCAGTAACGGGCTATCAACCATTATCGGTGGCTGGTCAAAATATTGATGCGGCCTACATGGAAGAGAATCTAGGCGAGCGCCACGGCGCGATTGTTTTTTTTCATGACCAAGGTGAGGCTTTTGAAAGTAATGGTGTAATTACACCTTTGCGGCATAGTTTAGCTGAGCATGGCTGGTCTACTTTAACGTTGTCATTTAATTTGCCCTTTGAGCCTAATGTCATGTTGTCTGCGTCATTGGAAGAGAAATAAGAGTCTTCGGCGGATGGAATGTCTGACAGCGAAGAGCAGGATGAGGGAGATTCTGATGCGCAAGCGACAGAAGAGACCAGTGGCGATGACAAAGGAGTGAAGACTGATTTGCCTCCAGTCCCTAATTTAGAGCGGATTGAAGCTGCGTTGGCGATGTTGCAAGCGAAAGGAATTGATCAGGTGATTTTTTTAGGTCACGGCAAGGGTGCTGAATTGGCGATTGAATTATTAGAATCACAAACCTTTCCCGTAGCGGGTTTGATTTTAGTAGGACTGCCTGAAATCGACGTTGATGATGATTTTAAAGGACTCGAAATACCTGTGTTGGAAGTCTATGGTGAGTTAGGTCTTTTGGGTGTGGATAAAGCGGTTAATCAACGCAGAGCAATCATGAAAAGAGTGGCTAAGACGAATTATGACGTGCGTAGAATTTTAGGTGCTAACCATGTGTTTTATGGTTTGGAACCCATGTTGCTGATGACAGTCCGTTCGTGGTTGAAAGCAACATTTGTTCAGCAGGGTTATCAATAAAAAATGCGTTTGTATGATGGCATGCTTGTGCATCAATCTCAGTCTGATGATGGTGTGATAGAGGTGGTCGATGATGGCGACATTCGTTCTTTGCATTTTGGGACATTTCCACGCCAAAGTTGTATGTCGCTGGAGGTGCCACATAGTTTAGAACTGACTTATACCGAAGCAATGATGGCCGCTTTATTGATTAATTCAGATCCCAAACGTGTTCTTGTTGTCGGGTTAGGTGGCGGTTCTTTAGTGAAATATTTATTACACTATTTTCCTGAATGCCAAATTGATGTGGTGGAGTATCGACATGACGTGGTTAAAGTTGCACATGGCTATTTTCAAGTGCCGGAATATGACGACCGACTAAAAATTCATGTTGGCGATGGCTATTTATTTGTACAAGAACAGTTTTATAAGGATGAAATTGGTTACGATATGTTATTAGTTGATGCCTATGATCATATGGGTATGGCGGCCAGTGTTGGTATTCAAGCTTTTTTTGATGCCTGTGCGGGTTTATTAACGCCGGACGGAGTAATGAGCATTAATTTGTGGGGAACAAACCGACCCATGTTTAAGCAATCAATGGCTCGGATTAATGAGAGTTTTGAAGGCCGGAGTTTAGTTTTACCAGTTGAAGATAAGGGTAATGTGATTTGTTTGGCGACGAGGCGTTTGATAACGCAATCAAATTTGAAACGGTTAAAAAAATCAGTCGATGATTTAGAAGCTTTGTTTCAAATTAATTTGCCAAAGTCATTATATGAATTAACACGGCGTAATCGACCGATATTGGGTAAGTTGTTTTTGTAGTTTAGGTGAGTTTGTGTTGATGAAAAGATTTTGGTCTGTTTTTCTGCTAGCTGTATTCGGTTTGGCATCTGTCCATGTGTCGGCAACAACAGATGAGATTTCTCTGTTGTTATCGCGGTCTACGCATACCTTATATGTTAAAAAAGGGACTTTCATTTTAAAAAGTTATAAGGTCGCCTTGGGTAGCGGTGGACGTTATGGCAAACTTCGTGAAGGTGATGGCAGGACCCCAATGGGTAAATATAAAATTATGCAGGTTCGTGATAGTGACCGGTTTCATTTATTTATGCAGTTAAATTACCCCAGTACGCAAGATGCGAAAAGAGCCTTGATAGAAAAAGAAATTACCTTATCCGAGTATCGTTCTGTTTTGGATGCCCATATTTTTGGCCGCCAACCACCGCAAAACTTACCTTTGGGTGGTGCAATTGGAATTCATGGAATAGGTCTCGAAAATCAAGAGAAATTGAAAATTCATCAAAATATTGACTGGACAGAAGGTTGCATCGCCTTACGAAATGCCGAGGTGGAAGAGTTGAGTCAATATGTTTCTGTCGGCACAGAAATTCATATCGTTGATTAAGTTCAGGTTCTTTATTCGTTTGATTTAGGGTTTGTTATAGAATAGCGGCTCATCACGATAATCATTATTATATTGAGCCATTATGCACGCTGCACCTGACCTTTTTTCCTATCGCCATTTTTGGGCACACCGTTTTGGGGTGGCGCCACAGTTACCCATGTCACGTGCGGAAATGAATGACTTAGGCTGGGATAGTTGTGACATTATCTTAGTTACCGGTGATGCTTATATCGATCATCCCAGTTTTGGTATGGCGTTGATTGGTCGGCTATTAGAATCCCAAGGTTTCAGAGTCGGTATTATTTCTCAACCTGACTGGACCGACACCCAAGACTTTAAACAGTTGGGGCAGCCAAATTTATTTTTTGGCGTCACCGGCGGTAATATGGACTCAATGGTCAATCGTTATACCTCTGACCGTCGTATTCGCAGCAATGATGCCTATACTGCTGATGGGGAAGGTGGTAAACGTCCCGATCGATGCGTAGTGCCTTACAGCCAACGTTGTAGGGAAGCGTATAAAGGTGTTCCAATAATCATTGGTGGTATTGAGGCGAGTTTGCGTCGTATTGCCCATTATGATTATTGGTCTGAAAAGGTCCGTCGCAGTGTCATTATGGATTCAAAAGCTGATTTATTAGTCTATGGTAATGGTGAACGCCAAGTGGTTGAAATTGCTCATCGGCTTGCAGGGAAAGAATCAGTTAAGGATTTAACCGATATTCGTGGTACCGCTTTTGTGAAAAAGCATGGTCAGCGTGAAGGGTGGTGGGAAAAAGATTCAACGAGTGTCGATACTCCGGGCACATTAAACCCACCGATAGATCCTTATGAAATGAAAACAGCAGCCAGCTGTGAAGATTCAAAACAAGCAGAACCCGGTTCTCAGCCAGAAAAAAGGGACGATGGGGCACAAGTTATCCAAATTCATTTCAAGCGCGCTGAAATGAAGGATAAATCACATACGGTGGTTCGGTTACCGCCCTATAACGAGGTCAAAAGTGATTCGGTATTGTATGCCCATACTTCTCGTATTTTGCATTTAGAAACGAACCCAGGTAATGCTCTGGCCTTAGTGCAACAGCACGGTGAGCGCGATGTGTGGTTAAACCCGCCACCGATACCGCTGACGACGCCTGAAATGGATGGGGTGTTTGATTTACCTTATAGCCGGGTTCCGCATAAGTCTTATGGCGATAAAAATATCCCAGCTTTTGAGATGATCCGATTCTCAGTTAATATTATGCGTGGC
>JABGUA010000256.1 GCA_018646825.1 Piscirickettsiaceae bacterium | reverse complement strand
TTCTTACAAGGTGTCGGGCGGTTTGCACGGTGTTGGTGTTTCGGTCGTTAACGCCTTATCAAAAAAATTAACCCTTGAAATTCGTCGCAATAATAAGGTTTATCGCCAAAGTTATACCGATAGTGTCCCTGACGCACCGATTGAAGAAGGTGAAGACTGTGATACCACGGGCTCAAAAATCCAATTTTGGCCAAGTGAACAGACTTTCACCCATCTCATTTATGATTACAAAATTTTAGCAAAACGTATTAAAGAATTGGCCTTTTTAAATTCGGGCGTTCGCATTGTATTGACTGATGAGCGCGATGAGAACAGTGAAGTGTTTTACTACGAAGGTGGTATTACGGCATTTGTTGAACACCTGAATACAAATAAAGAACCGGTACATCAAACTATTATTGCTATCGAGGGTGAAAAAGACGATGTAACCGTTGAGCTAGCCATGCAATGGAATGACTCTTATACAGAGAATATCTATTGCTTCACTAACAATATTCCACAACGTGATGGTGGTACGCATTTAGCCGGTTTCAGAGCAGCATTAACGCGAACCTTAAACCAATATATTGAAGCTGAAGGCTTGACGAAAAATGCAAAAGTCGCCACCAGCGGTGATGATGCACGTGAAGGCTTGACGGCCGTCCTATCAGTTAAAGTACCGGATCCTAAGTTCTCATCACAAACCAAAGACAAATTGGTGTCATCAGAAGTGCGGACCATTGTTGAGTCATTGGTGAATCAGCATTTCCATGACTATTTGGTCGAAAACCCAGCGGATAGTAAATTAATTGCCAATAAAATGGTTGAAGCCGCCCGAGCACGAGATGCGGCTCGAAAAGCGCGTGAATTAACACGTCGTAAAGGTGCACTCGATATTGCAGGGCTACCAGGTAAGCTAGCTGACTGTCAGGAGCGTGACCCTGCGCTCTCTGAGCTCTTCTTAGTAGAGGGTGACTCTGCGGGAGGCAGTGCTAAGCAAGGCCGTGACAGACGAACACAAGCAATTCTGCCGCTAAAAGGAAAGATTTTGAATGTTGAGCGCGCGCGCTTTGACAAAATGATCAGTTCAGCCGAGGTAGGCACATTGATTACAGCTCTCGGCTGTGGCATTGGCCGCGATGAATATGACCCAAGTAAATTACGCTATCATCACATCATCATCATGACGGATGCCGATGTCGATGGTTCGCACATCAGAACGTTATTGCTAACGTTCTTTTATCGCCAAATGCCAGAATTAGTGGAAGGTGGCCATATTTATATTGCGCAACCACCACTTTATAAAATTAAGAAAGGTAAGCAAGAGCGTTACGTCAAAGATGACATTGAGATGGAAAACTATCTTACTGAACTCGCATTGAACAATGCAGAGCTCTACCCAAGTCAGTCAGCAGATCCTATTAAGGATTCTGCTCTGAAAGTATTAATTGATGAATATCAAACAGTTACATCAATAATGACGCGTTTATCAAGTCACTATTACCCCGCTTTCTTAAGACAACTGATGTACCAACAACAAATACCTGAGCTGAACAATGCTAAGGCGATGACAACATGGTTATCGAGCATTGAAGAAAGACTGAATGAAGGCTTACCAACCGGTACGAGTTATGGCTTGTCGGTATTGAAAGATGGTGAGGGCATTGAACGTATTAATGTTAGCTTCAACCGTCATGGTATCAGCACGGATTATCACATTCCAGGCGAGTTCTTTGCCAGCAGTGAGTACCAACGTATTTTGAGTTTTGCTGATAAAATTAATGGTATGTTTAGTGATGATGCCTATGTTCAGCGGGGTGATCGTAGTGAGCCTGTGACTCACTTCTCACAAGCCGTGAACTGGTTGATGACCGAAGCCCGCCGCGGCCAAACGGTACAGCGCTACAAAGGGTTGGGTGAAATGAATCCTGACCAACTGTGGGAAACGACGATGGATAAGAGCAAGCGTCGTTTATTGCAAGTCAGAATTGAAGATGCCATTGCGGCAGATCAAACTTTTAATACCTTGATGGGAGATAATGTAGAACCGCGTCGTGAATTTATCGAAACGCATGCTCTGCAGGCGACAAACTTAGATATCTAAGTTAAAACTTAAGCCATAAAAAAGGCCCTTTAAGGGCCTTTTTTATGGCTGTAAGGAAGTATTTAATGTAATTTTATTTTTGGATGCACACTGCGTCTGAATAAATGTGATAGTGAAAGCATACCGACGCGGAAAAAGCCGAATAACGCCACTTGGTGCATTTTATAGAGTGACAAATACATCATCCGGGCTAAAAAACCTTCTACCATCAAACTACCTTTAGATAGTTTTCCCATCATATTACCCACGGTACTGTATTTACCGAGTGAGACCAATGAACCGTGATCATGATAATGATAATCAGGCAGGGACTTACCCACCAGCCGGCGAGTAATAGATTTATAGGCCAGTGAAGCCATCTGATGGGCCGCTTGTGCACGCGGAGGCACATTGCCTTCATGCCCTTCCCACGGGCAGGCGCAGCAGTCACCAATAGCGTAGATATCATCATCCGTCAGGCTTTGTAACGTTTGTTTCACTTCAATTTGGTTGATGTGGTTGGTCGCGAGACCAAGTTCGGTTAAGAATGGAGGTGCTTTTATGCCCGCAGCCCAGACTTTAATGGCTGCAGGAATGGCTTTGCCACTCTCTGTTCTAATTTCATCGGCGGTGACTTCAATAACTCGCTCATCATTTAACACGCTAACACCGAGTTTACCGAGTTCAACTTCTGTTGCGCGTGACAAATTTTCTGGTAAACCCGGTAAGACACGGTCAGCAGCTTCGATAATACTGATTTTTACATCCGTGGGTTTGACTTCATCTAGGCCATAAGCACTTAATAAATGTGAGACTTCATACAATTGTGCACTAAGCTCAACCCCGGTTGCACCAGCACCAACAATTGCAATAGCCAGCTGCCCCTCATCAACCGGCCTTCCCTGCGTATGTGCCCGAACATAGGCTTCGATTAATTGAGTCTGGAAGTTTTCTGCTTGGGCCGTGGTATCTAGGAATAGGCAGTGTTCAGCAACACCAGTAACACCAAAGTCATGGCTAATACTACCGACGGCGATGACGAGGTAATCATAATCAAAGCTCCGACGCGGAATAATTTCTAGGCCATCGGAATTTAGCGTCGGGGCTAAAGAGATTGTCTTATTATCGCGATCTAAACCATCCATCCTACCCCGTCGAAAACGAAAACCACTATGCATTGCTTGGCCTAAATATTCGATTTCATCCTGATGGGAGTCAAGTGTTCCTGCCGCAACTTCATGCAGCAATGGTTTCCAGATATGCGTTTGTGTATTATCGATGAGTGAGACATCAGCCTTACCTTTTTTACCCAGTTTACGACCGAGTTTTGTAACTAACTCTAGCCCCCCTGCGCCACCGCCGACAACGATGATTTTTGGGATACTGTCTTTTGCAAATTCCATTATCTAATACTCCATAAGTAAAAGTTATAACGATCGTAATTCTAAGTATAAAGCCATATTAAAACCATTATAATTTTTTACTCAGGCCTGAGAGTCTGTCAAACTGACATGCAAAATAGGCAGAAAGGCATCATCAAATAATGCAAGCAAAACCCGAGAAACCACGTTTAGCATGGGCAATAACAGGCTCAGGCCATTATCTGGATGAATGTATAGAGATCGTACGCGATCTTGAGGATGTCGATTTATTCTATAGCAGTGCCGGCGAAGAAGTCATGCGGATGTATGGTCATGATCCTAAAGGAATCAATGATAAGGGGCGCGTTTATCGAGATCGGGCTGCGAGTTCACCACCTGTAGGCCTTTTTTATCGTGGTGATTACCATACTTTGGTCGTTGCACCAGCGACATCCAATACCGTTGCTAAGATGGTATTGGGCTTCTCAGATACCTTAGTGACTAATGTCTATGCACAGGCTGGAAAGTGTCGTATTCCGAGTATTGTTCTTGCCTGTGACACAGAACCAGAAATGGACACACCGGCGCCGGATCGCATTGTCAAAGTTTGGCCAAGGGAGGTGGATTTGGCGCATACCCATAAACTGCGTTCCTACGAAGCGACAACAGTGGTCGAAAATCCGGATAAATTATTAGCGGTGCTAAAATTACGTTTGGATGAGATAAACCAAACCAATGGCTGACAAGCTACTATTTTTAACGGGTAAACTCGCTCTACCAAGCCTGCAAAAAGTGCTGGATGACATGGTGTCATTGCCCTTTGATTACCAGATTCACGAGATAGGTGTGTCTGTAGCCGCTTTAATGACAGACAAAATGATTGCACGAAGGTTAAAACCAGCGGATTACGCAGGTGTTAAAGAAATTATTGTGCCGGGGCGTTGCCGCGGTGATTTAGTGGCATTAAGTCAGCAGCTGGGTATATCAGTTGTGCGCGGCCCGGAAGAAGTAAAAGATTTACCCCTTTATTTTGGCCGTGAAAGGAAAAAGCCTGACTTGAGTCAATACGACGTTAATATCTTTGCCGAAATTGTAGATGCACCTGAGCGAGATATTGCCGGCATATTAGCGCGGGCCGAATATTATCGCGCTTCGGGTGCCGATGTTATTGATATTGGCTGCCTGCCACAAGAATCCTTTCCACACATGGAAGACGCTATCGTTGCTTTGCATGAAGCGGGGTTTAAAGTCAGTGTTGATTCCTTAGAGTTGGAAGATTTGAAGCGGGCAGGTAAAGCCGGTGCGGATTATTTATTAAGTTTGACGGAAGAGACCTACCATTTAGCACAAGAAGTGGATGCAATTCCTATTTTGGTACCGGCTGAGCCGGGCTCTTTAGCGTCACTTGAACGGGCAATGGAAGCCATGGATAAAATAAATCGGCCTTGGATTGCCGATCCGATTTTAGATCCAATCCATTTTGGCTTAACGAACTCAATTGTGCGTTATCACCAACTGCGTGGAACTTACCCCGAAGCCGATATCATGATGGGAGTGGGAAACCTGACGGAACTCACAGATGCTGATACGACAGGGATCAACGCCCTCTTATTCGGTATTATTTCTGAGTTAGGTATTAACAATGTGCTTGCAACCGAAGTGAGTCCTCATGCTCGGAGAGCGATCAAAGAAGCGGATGTTTCGCGCCGAATGATGCATGCGGCGAAACGGGAAAGCAGCCTACCGCGGGATCTAACCAGTGACTTGTTAGTGGCCCACGAGCGCCGCCCTTTTCCGGATAGCGCAGAAGATATTGCCACATTAGCATCGAATATCAAAGATCCCAATTACCGAATTAAAGTAGCAGAACAAGGTATCTATATGTTCAACCGGGATGGGTTGATGCATGCATCAGATCCCTTTGACTTTTATCCTCAGTTAGATCTGAAGGACGATACAGGCCATGCTTTTTATTTGGGGGCCGAGCTCGCTAAAGCCCAGGTAGCATGGCAGTTAGGTAAGCGGTATACCCAAGATGAAGAGTTATTGTGGGGTTGTGCAACAACAGTAGAAGAGCAAGATATTACCCAACAAAAAAAGCAAGGTACAACCATGACGACAGGAAGAAAGTGTGGCACCGCAGAATAAAAGAATTCAGGAAGTTATCGTTACCTCAATGGCGGAAGATGGCATGGCGCATTCAGCGCCAATGGGGATCACGGAAAGTGAAGGTCAAATCATCATTCAGCCTTTCAAACCGTCGACAACCTATAACAATTTGAAGCGTCATCGCCAGTGTACGATTAATTTTACCGATGACGTGCGCGTCTTCGCTGGCGCATTAACGGGCCGGAGAAACTGGCCTACCCTGCTCTGTGAACAAATTGATGGCCAATATCTTGAACAAGCATTAGCGCATATTGAGCTTGAACTAGTCGGTTTCGAAGACAATGATCCGCGCGCCTGTTTTACAGGCAATATTGTAAAGGAAGTGATGCATGCGCCCTTCCGAGGATTTAATCGCGCTCAAAATGCCGTCATTGAAGCCGCTGTCTTAACGAGCCGCTTGAATATGCTGCCGCTTGAAAAAATACAGCAAGAAATTAGCTATCTTAAGATTGCCATCGACAAAACGGCAGGTGATCGTGAGCTTGAAGCATGGCATTGGCTAATGGCAAAAATAAAAGACGCTGGGGTAGTTCTCACCGATGTCTAAATGGTTAGCCAGCGTACAGTCGCTTGAGGAAGCACAGAAACTATCCGGTTCACTACCTGATATCTTAGACATCAAAAAACCGTCACAAGGCGCGCTAGGTGCCTTATCTATCGCAGAAGTAACGGAAATTGTTTCTTTTATTAGCAGTCGCTGCCAAACCAGTGCAACAGTGGGTGATTTACCGATGCAAGCGAACCGAATCAATGAGGCCATGGCAGCCATGGCAGTGTCAGGTGTTGATTACGTCAAGGTAGGTCTGTTTCCAGATCAAAACTTAATCAATTGCCTTAATGCAATGAAGATGACAATAGAGACATTGAATGTGCCGGTTATCGCCGTCTTATTTGCTGACAATTGGCCTGAACAGCCTGTGATGCCGTTACTGAAGGCTGTGGGTTTTCACGGTGTTATGGTCGATACAGCGGTGAAAGATGGGCAGCATTTATTAAATCATTGGCAAGATCAGAAATTGGTTGCCTTCGTGGAATTTGTTCAACAGCAAGGTTTAATTTGCGGTTTGGCAGGCGCACTACGGTTGCAGGATATTTTCACATTACAACAGTTTGGTGCCGACTATTTGGGGTTTCGTAGTGCACTGTGTGAGGCGCAACAGAGGACGACAACTTTAAAGGTGGATCTGGCAATTAAAGTGCAACAGGCGATTCAGCATGGTCAACCACTAAAAAAAGCAATGTGAATAGCCAGTATAACTAGCAACACGCCGGTGAGCCTGTTTATCAAAATTTGCTGTTCAGGATGTTGCTTTACCCATCGGCGGATAGTACCGGATAGTACTATCACGACTGAAAACACGACCAGCGTAACGATGATAAAAAGCCCCCCGATTTGCATCACCTGAAGTGCAATATGACTTTGTGTAATATCTATAAATTGTGGCAGAAATGACAAGAAGAATAGGCCGATTTTAGGGTTAGTAATATTCATGATTACACCCCGCCAGTAAAACTGTCCATAGCTTAATTGTGGTTGTGACAGGCTTTGTGATGGCAATTTATCTGCCTGAAAAGTACACCATCCTATGTAAGCGAGATAGGCCGCCCCCGCAAATTTTACTGCTGAAAATGCCAGCGGAGAAGCAATGATAAGTGCCGAGAGTCCGAAGGCAACCGCAAGCGAATGCAGGACTAAACCTGTGCAAAGCCCCAGGGTAATCGACAAACCGACACGGCGGTTATGTATTGCCGATTGTGTTAGCACATAAAGGTTATCCGGCCCTGGCGTGATGGCCAAAAATAAAGAAGTAGTTAAAAACAGAAGAAGTGTATCGAAGCTAAGCATGTCCCAGTTTAGCATCTGCTCTATTGATAAATATACCGTTTACGACCTATGTTAAAAGGCAAGGCAAGCACAGGTTTTGTGTATTTGATTACGACAGGTTCCCATACTTTTATTATGGTTAATAACCAAGCGGAACAGTCGAGAATTATCGCGCTTAAGATCATTTTTATTGTTTAAATAATGTCAGAATAAACAGTAAAACACGCACAAAGGACAAGGTTTAAAGTTGGCTGTTTTCAAAGACTTAAATACATTTACTTTTTGTAAGGTTAAAAGCACTTACAAAAAGTGGTGTTAATACGTATGGTTGCAAAGAAATCTATAAATGTAAGTTTGTCTCCGGCTACGACGGTACATCGAGATCGCGGTAGACATTTTTTACTTAATTTGTGGAGGGAGAATTAATGAGTAAACTAATCATTAATCTAAGATATTTTTTGACGCCGGCGTTAATCGTCGTAGCGATGTTAGGAATTGTATACGGCGGGATCTACGCATGGTTAGGGGTAGCCATGTTCGGTCTAGCGGTCGTATTAGACTGGATGACAAGTCTATTGCCAATGAAGTTGGATCCAGCAGGTGTGGATGAGAATGGCGAGCTGAACGGCATGCCGTTATTGTTGAATACAATGATGTACTTGCAGTTACCAGTATTTGTTTTATTACAATTATCATTGATCTGGCGCGTATCTGAATACGCTGCTGGGGTACCGTTTGGCACAATGGAAGTGATGGGAATCACTATTAATACGGGCATTTCAGGTGTGAACTTGATTGGTGCCGCGATTTCAAATGGTATGTTCATGGGCTTAGGCATCATGTTTGGTCATGAGTTATCTCATACTAAAGGCGTTACCTTTGTTCTATCACGCTGGATGATGGGCTTAAGTGGTATCGCACATTTCTGTTATGCCCATGTATACAATCATCACCTTGAATTAGCACATGAAGATGATCCGGCAACATGCCCACGTGGACGTAATGTTTACAAGCATTTCTTGCTATCACATTTTGGCCAATCACGTTTCTTGTACAAAATGGAACAAGCACGTTTAGCACGATTAAATGTGCCTTTCATTTCATTCCAGAACCGTTGGTTACGTGGTTACGCAATGAGCTTACCAACCGTATTTTTATTTTGGTTCGTTGGCGGCTGGACAGGTCTAGGCATTATGGGTATCGCATGGACAATCTCTGCTTTTGAATTAGAAGTATTAAACTTCTTAGAGCATTACGGTTTGATCCGTGAAAAAGGCCAACCTATCGAATACCGCCATTCATGGGATGTGGGTGAGTCACCATTTACACAAATCGGTTTCATTGAGATTGGTCGTCAAGGCGATCACCATGACCGTGGTGAAACACATTTCTGGGAATTAGAAGAAGTGGGCTCACCTGATACCGGTATTGGCTATTATGCGATGTTCTCAATGCTATTGGTTCCACCTGTGTGGGAGGCTTTCATTAAACCTCATTTAGCAAAATGGGATGAAGAAATGGCCTCAGAGGGTGAGCGTGCTATCGCTGAACGTATGAATAAGCGGGCAGGTTGGAAAAACATGCCTTTATTAACACAATAACAGCAATCTGAGAGCATGATCAGGGCTATAAAACCTCAGTTAAAGGCGTTTATAGCTCTGGTCACTAAGCTGAAAAGAGGAGAGAAAAATGAGTTCATTTAAAGGCTTTTTAGCCATCGTAATTTGGACAGCGATTGTTGCCTTTGGCGCTATCGAGCTAAACATAGGTTCACATCATAGCGATCCATTATGGGCATTAGGCACAGCCATTGCTTTTTTAATTTGGATCACGACTGCTGTCGCCTTATTTTTTAGTGTAGCACAAGACGACCCATTTAAGTGGGAAAACTAGCTACCATTTAAAATGTTGATCTCAGGTGTCCACCTTGGGCATCTGAGATTACATTTTAAAGAATTGACCACGGTTGGTTAATCCATAAGTCAATCCAATAGAAATAACAAAACTGACCTAGATTATTGTTTATTAAAGATAATAACCAAGCGGAACAGTCGAGAATATTTACACAGAATATTCTTTTATTTCAAAAAAAAACAGTTATTTTCGGGTAATAACCCACAAAAATACTAGGGTTAAAATCACTTTTTATTCAAAGGGTTAAAAGACATTACAAATTGAAAGGTTAAAAACACCTCAAAATTGTAGTGTTTATACGTATAGGCCGTTTTGAACCTCGAACGCTAACGTGTGCCCATCTGAAGAGAACAACAGATTATCGAGAACGCTCAAGCCTCAAAGAAATATCGGCTTGTTAAGCCAAATCGAGACAAGGTTTGATTGAAGTGCGAGTGGAGGAATGTACTTCAGTTTGATGGTTTTAATAACATAACTAAATATAAAAACGAGGTTAAATATGCCATTTTTTAGAAAGAAAAAGAAAGAACTACGCATGACGATGAGAGGGTTTCCAGGGGATGCTAACACGTGCAAATGCTTGCTGATGGCAGCAGAGAAGAAAGTAAAGCTTGATGTGGAAGTACTCGATGTTATAGGTGGTGCTTGCGATCAAGAAGCTTATCGAGCGATATCACCGTTTGGCAAATACCCATACTTGGAAGAAGGCGATTACTCAACAACGAGTGTTAATGCCGTTTTGTCATTCCTTGATGTACGTGGCCAAGGTGGTTTATTAAACCCACCAAAAGCACAATTATTTGGTCAGCAAAATTACTGGGGCCAAGTATCGAGGAAGCTATGCGAACCAGCGGTTGAGACGTTAGTTAAAGCAAGCATTTATGGCATTGAAGGCGGTGACTTAGATGCGGCAAGAGCACAAATTGCAACCGTCTTAGATGAACTAAACGGGTTTATTGATAACAAAGAATATATCGTTGGAGAATACTCTTTCGCAGATGTTCATTGGACAGCCGTAGCACACATGCTAACGCTCGTAGGAGAGCAAGACATGATCGCATCGCGCAGCAATCTCAGTGCTTGGTTTGACAGAGTAAAAGCGCGTAGTAGCTACGCGGGTTTACCATCATTAGATGATGTCAAAAACAAACAACTTAGATCAGTCGCCTGATCATAACTAACGAGGAGAAACAAAATGGCTGATTTATTTCATTATGGCTCTGCGGCCAAGGCACTAGATGCAGATGATCGTTACGGTAGTGACGGCGAGATGAAAAAAACACAATATATTATGCAGTTACTTGGCTTCCCAGGTGATGTAGATACATTAAAATGTCTGTTAACAGCAGCTGAAAAAGGGATTGAAGTAGAAAGTGGTATCTTAGATATGACAAAAGGTGAGCAAGACAGCGCTGATTATCGTGCTATTTCACCATTTGGTTTAACACCAGCAATAAAAGAAGCTTACTACACCATTGCCGGTGAACCTGGTGTTGCGGTCTTTGTTGAGGGGCGTGGTTTGGGTAACAGACTTGCACCGCGTAATGCCGCTGTATTAGCAACAGAAATGTACTGGATGGAAGTGGGTAAAGATGATGTCCAGCCCCATGTTGAAGCGTTAATGATGCAAAAAGTATGTGGACAGATGGCTGATCCTAGTTTTGTTGCTGATGATGCCGTGATTAATGCTGCACGTGAAGCTTTGGCCGATCCTTTAGAAGCATTTGATGAGCAATTAACATCAAATGAGTTCGTGGTAGGTGGTTATTCATATGCTGATATTCACTGGACCATTTATATTCACTTACTCACCGTTATGGGTGAAGGTGTCTTATTTGCTAGACACAGTAATATCAAAGCTTGGTTCGATCGCATCAAAGCGCATAAGAGCTTCTCAGGCCAAGACATTATTAGTTACGATTTCTTACCAACATTAGATGAAATTAAAGCAAAAGTAATGAAAGATGTTGAATGTGGTGAGTTCTAAATTCACGACCTAAAGTGTTCATGAAGAAGGCCGCATTATGCGGCCTTTTTTTATGGCTAGCTATATAGTTAGCGGATATAAACGCATAATTTTTTACTAGCAACGTAGATTAAAACTTCTATAAATCATCATCCCCTTTTTTCAATTAATTCCCTTCTAAGCAGTTGTGCAATCACTGCTTGCAGCATGATCGATATTCCAACAAATTGATACAGAAACTAGTCAGCGATAACAGAACTTTGCTATTGTTGATTGATGTTATGTCATTTATAAATATTTCTAAATGGCGTCCACATATTGAGAATAGCTAAATTTTAGGGAAGGAGGACTAGTCACCAAGCTTGTTTAATATCGTAGTTTAGGTGGTTAGCCCAAGATTATTTAATGAAAAAGAGGTAATAAAATGTTTGGGCTTTTTAAAAAGAAAAAGAAAGCAGAAGCAGGCATGAAACTACTCGGGTTTCCTGGAGACTTAAGTACAGTTAAATGCCTAGTGATGGCAGCCGAAAAACAAATCAAGTTGGAAACAGAACTGCTTGATACACAAGCAGGTGAACATGACCAAGCAGAATATCGCGGTCTATCTCCATTCGGGAAGCACCCATATTTGGAAGAAGGCGATGCTGTTGCGATTGGTGCGGAAGCGAGCTTAGCTTACATGGATACACGTGGTAAAGGGTTTTTGAACCCGAAAAAAGCGCAGAACTTCGGACATCAAAATTACTGGTGGCAAGTATCTGAAACAATCGGTGCACCGGTTGAGTCGCTACTAAATGCTGCTGCATTCGGTAGTACAGCAGATGCAGATGCTGTGGCTTTAGTGGAAACGGGTCTTAATGCATTTGATGCTGCTCTAACGGGAAAAAATCTTATTGTTGGCGATTACAGCTACGCAGATGTCCATTGGACAGCCGTCGCACATTTTTTAGTGTTGGCTGGAAAACAAGACATGATTGAGTCACGCCCTAATATCAAAGCCTGGTATGACAAGATTAAGCAGCGTCCGAGTTACGCAAGCTTGCCATCACTTGAAGACATTAAACAAAAACAATTAAACGCAGCCTAATCGGCTTATCTGGAGGAAAAAAGAATGAGTGATTTATTTCATTTTGGCTCTGCTGCAAAATCATTAGATGCAGATGACCGATATGGTAGTGATGGAGAGATGAAAAAAACCCAGTATATTATGCAATTACTGGGCTTTCCGGGCCACCCCGACACATTGAAGGTGATGTTAACAGCTGCTGAAAAAGGCATTGAAATTGAAAGTGCTGTTGTTGATATGTCAACAAAACAGCAAGACAGCGCAGATTACCGCAAGATTTCGCCATTAGGCATTATGCCGGCACTAAAAGAAGCCGATTATATTGTTGTTGGTGAAAATGGGACATCAGTATTTGTCGAAGGCCGTGGTTTAGGTCGTTTCTTAGCACCACGTAATGCGGCGGTATTAGCGGATCAAAACTATTGGATGGATATCGGGCGTACAGAAGTACAACCGCATGTTGAAACATTGATGCAAGAGTTGGTGATCGGTCCAATGGGTGATGCAAGTTATGCTGCTGATAATGCGGCTGTTGAAGCAGCACGTGCTGGACTAGCAACACCGCTGGATGCATTGGATGCAAAAATTGCATCAGAATACATCGTTGGAGAATTCAGCTACGTTGATATTCACTTCACGGCTTACCTACACTTATTGTCAGTGATTGGTGAAGCAGATATGCTGAATTCACGTCCAAATGTTAAAGGCTGGTTTGAAAAAATCAAAACACACAAGAGTTATTCAGGCCAAGATATTATTGCGTATGATTTATTACCTTCGCTTGAAGATATTAAGTCGAACACATTGGCTGATGTTGAGTGTGGTGAATTCTAAAAAATCAGAAGTTATGATGTGAAAATAGGTCGCTCCGGTGGCCTATTTTTTTGCCTGTTATTTAGGCACCATCCAGCACTCTGAACAAAATTTCACGTACGGCTTGAGGTTCAAAAGGTTTATCACAGATAGCGGAGACGCCTGATTTTTGTACACTACTCAAGCGAGCAGCATCGTGCTCACTGGTGACCATCATAATCGGTATATAGGTGTTACCCATTTCGTGGCGAACGTGTTCAATAAGCTGCTGCCCATCCATTTCTGGCATATTTAGGTCAGTAATAATCAGGTCAAAGGCCCGATCAGACAGCATAGCAATCGCATCAAGGCCATTTTCAGCCTTCCTAATGTTCTCGATGCCCATATCTGTCAAAACACGCGCAATATGATTTCTAGAGGTCATACTATCGTCAACAATGAGTACATTAATCTCGTCAACGTCATAACTGGCTAAGGCCAGTTCTTCTGGGCTGATATAGTCAAGGGTTGTTCTTAAAGCCCGTTCTAGATCTTGGTGTGCGAAAGGCTTAGGCAGAATGGCAATAACACCAGCCTGTCGAATGGGGTCAAGTACGGTGAAAGCCGTTTCACTTGAAATGAGCATAAAGTTAATGGACTCAAAATCTTTGCGATGGCGTAACTCGGATAACAACTCTGTGGCTGACATATCAGGTAAATACATTGCGCTAATGACAAGGTCTGGTGGGTATTTTTGGACAAAGGCGATAGCTTCTTCACCATTGCTAACACTATCAATTTGCTCGACACCCTCTTCACTCAAATGTGAAGTGATAATTTTACTCTGGGTCGGCGAAGGCTCAACTAATAAAATAGATAAAGAAGAAGGCTCCGAAGCGGACATAGCTATCCCTTTTTAAGAGAAGAATGAAGGTGCAAGCACCCCAAATGAGTTAGTGCAGTTCTGGCTTAACGATTCAGGATGTGAATGCCTTTCAATAAATTCAGGGCTTCCGACAAAGTATAGTCAGTGACAGCTAATGGTGCGTCATCTTTTTTCTTCTCTGCAGCCTCTTTCGCAATGTCAGCATCTGTTTTGCCATTACCATTTGAAATATGTTTTGATAAATCTTGCTCACGCAAAGGCTCAAAACCGGCACTCTCACTAGCCGTTATATTGACACGAGCAACGGTGATATCAG
The DNA here is from genome assembly GCA_018646825.1 of Piscirickettsiaceae bacterium. Lineage (GTDB taxonomy): Bacteria > Pseudomonadota > Gammaproteobacteria > Nitrosococcales > Methylophagaceae. The sequence goes on along the minus strand of JABGUA010000256.1, from coordinate 4,163 downwards.
GCACAATACCTTCTGCTTGGATTGAGCGACCAGAAGGCGTGAAATAACGGGCTGTTGTCATTTTAACGGCCGTACTATCTGTTAAAGGCATAACCGTTTGTACGGAGCCCTTACCAAATGTTTTTGTCCCTATAATCACGGCACGATGATGATCTTGTAACGCACCAGCCACGATTTCAGACGCAGAAGCAGAGCCTCCATTGACTAGTACAACTAAAGGAGCCCCTTTTAAAACATCTCTTGGTTTTGCCGTAAATTCTTGTTTAGAGTCAGGAATACGGCCATCGGTATACACAATCATACCGTTAGCAATAAAGCTGTCAGAGACTTCTACCGCGGCATTTAATAAGCCACCAGGGTTATTCCGCAAATCTAGAACTAAGCCATTTAAAGTGCCGTCATTGTCTTTTTTAAGTGCTTCAATAGCATCGTTTAAACTTTCCCCAGTACGTTGTTGAAAGGTGCTGATGCGTACATAGCCATAACCAGGCTCAAGGGTACGAAACTTAACGCTTTTCACCTTAATAATGGCACGAGTTAAAGTGATCTTAAGCGGCTTATCTTCACCATCACGGATAATAGTTAAGTCTAAATCTGTTCCTGGCTTACCTCGCATGATATCGACTGCATCACGCAATACCATGCCTTTTACAGGCGTGTCGCCTAAGCGAATAATCAAGTCACCCGCTTCTATGCCAGCCTCAGCAGCAGGGGTATCATCAATTGGTGATACGATGCGAACAAAGCCGTCTTCCATTGTGACTTCAATACCGAGACCACCGAATTCACCCGATGTCCCTTCACGAAGCTGTTTAAAATCTTCTAAATCAAGATAAGTTGAATGGGGATCTAAGCCTGACAACATGCCTCGGATGGCATTTTGCAGTAATTCCTTGTCTTCAACAGGTTCAACATAATTATTTTTAATACGACCAAAAATTTCTGAAAAAGCGCGGAGCTCTTCGAGAGGAATGTCTGGGCGGTTGCTTTGATTATCGGCAAATACCATTTGGCCGAAGATCAGCGATGCACCTAGAATAGCACCAGCAGAAATCAAACCAATATCACGTCTCAAAAAACTCATAGCCTTTCCCTAAAATTGTTATTAACTGCGTTTACCAAGCCACTTCATGGGGTCGGTTGGACTCCCTTGATGCCGTAGCTCAAAATAAAGTCCTGCATATTGTTTAATACCTTGATCACCGCTTAAAGCAACCAATTCTCCAGCATTAACGGTATCACCTACTTCTCTGAGTAAGCTCTGATTATTACCATATAGGGTCATATATTTATCACCATGGTCAATAATAAGCAATAAGCCAAAACCACGGAGCCAGTTTGAAAACACCACTCGACCAGCAGCGGCAGAGTGGATTTCCTTACCCGTAGCAGATTTAATCATAATGCCTTGCCAAGTCAGTTTACCAAGCTTCCTTGAACTGCCATAACGGGCAATGACTTTGCCTTTAGTTGGCCAAGTCAGCTGACCTTTCATTTTGGCAAAAGGCCGATGATGAAGCAATTTTACGGGTTTTTGCTGGGCTAAAGATTGAAGCAAGTCTCTCAATGCTTGGGCTTCTTCGTTGAGTGAAGCGACACGGGCTCCTTGTGTGCTCACCCGTTGATCCAATTCTTTAGCAGTTGCTAGGCGCTGCGCATTTTGTGTTTTTAAGCGTTGTTGTTGTGCCTGCCTTTTTTCGAACAAAGCCTGTTGCTGTTGGCGAGCAATTAATAAATCTTGTTTGTTATTATCGAGCGTCTTTAGATTATCGCTAATGGCGGTTAATTGCGTTTGTCGCGCTTCATGAAAGTAATGAAAATAGGTGCTAGTACGGCTGAGCTTTCCGGGCGTTTGCTGGTTTAGTAAAACCTGTAAGTAATGAGGCTGAGCATTAAGGTAAGCAGCACGGAGTTGCGTGCTTAATGCACCTAGTTGCTCGGCATGTGATTGGCGAAAAGTATCTTGTGCTTTCTCAAGTTGTTTGAGCTGCTGATTTTTTTGCTCCAGCTGCTGATCTAAATCACGTAATTCACGGTTTAAGGTCGAGACGGCTTTACTTTGCTTTTTTAGCTGGCGGTATAGCGTAGAACGGGCTTTTTTATCTTTATTTAGCGAGTCTGATAAAGAATCAATTTCAGCTTGAACATCTTCTAGGCGTTGCGCGGAATCAGTTTCAGCATGCAGGCTAGTTGAGATGGTAAGCAAGCAAAAATATAAAGTCAAAAGACGCATCAACATCTTAGTTTTAACGCCCAGTCTTTATGACAGTTTAACCAAAAGGTGTTTGCCCATTTCATCAGGAATGGCCAAGTCCATCAAGGACAACATGGTTGGCGCAATATCAGACAATGAGCCCTGCTCGGCACACTGTCCAGGACGACCAGCATATATCAATGGGACGGGATTAGTGGTGTGTGCGGTATGGGGTTGGCCTGTGGTTTCATCCTGCATTAATTCAGCATTGCCATGATCGGCGGTGACAATCATTTCGCCCCCCACGGCTTTCAATGCTGCCCAGACTTGACCTAATGCCGTATCTAACGCTTCTATCGCCGCAACAGCTGCATCATATTGGCCACTGTGGCCTACCATGTCAGCATTCGCAAAATTACACATGATGGCATCATATTTTCCACTATGAATCGCTTCAACTAGCTTTTTTGCTACCTCGGGTGCTGCCATCGCAGGTTGTAAATCATAGGTTTTCACTTGTGGAGATTGAATTAGAATCCGATCCTCACCTTCAAAAGGCTGTTCTCGACCACCACTAAAGAAGAAGGTCACATGGGCATACTTTTCAGTCTCAGAAATACGTAATTGGCGTTTACCCTGATCGGCTAAATAAGCGCCTAAGACGTTATTTAATGAGGAAGAAGGAAAAGCGATAGGGTTGGTAAACTCTTTTTTATACTCTGTTAATGTCACAACAGAGGCTAAGTTTAATGGCCGAGATTGTTTAAATTCAGCAAAGTCAGGATCCGTTAACGCTAAGGTTAATTCGCGGGCACGATCAGAACGGAAATTCATGAAGACGACGGCATCACCCTCTTCCATTTTAATTTGCTCTGAGCCAATGCGCGTCGCCCGAACAAACTCATCTGTTTCATCACGAGCATAAGCCATTGCAAGCCCTGCTGTTGCCGAATCAGCGGCATAGTCAGCGATACCATCTGTTAATAAATGATAAGCAGTTTCGACACGTTCCCAGCGTTGATCACGATCCATGGCATAAAAACGACCGACTAATGATGCAAACTGGCCACCGCCAAGCGCTTTGAATTTGGCTTCCATGGCATCAATCGATGCTTGAGCACTTTTAGGCGGTGTATCTCGTCCATCGAGGAAAGCATGGACATACACCTTTTTGGCGCCTTGTTTAATGGCCATTTCGACCATTGCTTCTATGTGGTCCGTATGACTATGAACGCCACCAGGAGATAATAAACCTAATATATGAACGGCTTTATCGGCCTGCTTTGCGTTATTAACAGCTTGTAATAAAGTCGCATTATCAAAAAAAGATCGATCACGGATGGCTAAATTAACGCGTGTGAATTCTTGGTACACCACACGACCGGCACCAATATTTAAGTGGCCGACTTCAGAATTACCCATTTGACCGTCGGGTAAGCCGACACCTTCTCCAGAAGCACTGATCAAGGTATGCGGGTAATTAGCCCATAGTTGATCCCAGACAGGTGTGTTTGCGGCATAAATAGCGTTATTTTGTGGTGTTTCGCTATAACCCCATCCATCAAGAATAATTAGGGCTACTGGGCGATGAGACTGACTCATGACTTATCCTCAATATCGTTAGTATGATGCGAGATCACGTTAATACATGTAAATGATAGATGATGCCGTGTATTATAGGGTGTTTTGTAGTGAATGACAGATTCTGTCAGAGAACGAACGTATAACGTAAGGCTAGATATGGAAAATTTCGGGGAATTTGTTGTTAATCATTGGATCTTGTGGATCCTGTTTTTTGGGTTGTTAGCCGTTTTAATTGCGAGCACAATCAGTAGTAATATTGGTGGTGGCACAAGCATTAACACCGCACAAGCTATCCAAATAGTGAATCAGCACAAGGGTGTCTTTGTCGATACTCGTGACAAAGCGGCATTTGAGAAAGAACATATTGCAGACTCAATCAATATGC
>JABGUA010000221.1 GCA_018646825.1 Piscirickettsiaceae bacterium | reverse complement strand
GAATTGCACTCGGCGTTATCGTGACAATTATTATTTTCCTACGCCGAACAAGTTTGCCACATATTGCTGTTGTAGGTCAGGTTGAGGGCACCGAACAGTTTAGAAATATTGAACGTCACAGCGTAATCACTTGGCCCGAACTGCTGTTAATTCGAATTGATGAAAATATTACTTTTGCCAATATTGCCTATATTACCGAATTTATTAGCGAACAAGCTGAAAAAAGGCCTGAATTAGAGCATATTGTACTTAAATGCTCTTCTGTCAGTTATATTGATACAACGGCTTTTGAAGCGATTGATAGCTTTGTTAAAGGACTCGAAAATAGACGCTTAACGCTCAACCTTTCTGAAGTTAAAGGCCCTGTAATGGACAAGCTCTCCCAGATGCATATTGAGGATCATCTTTCAAAAGGACGCGTTTTTTCCCACACCACTGACGCGATTAAAGCACTCGTCAAAACAGCGACTTAAAGCAAGCCGACATTTTATTACCATTGTTTTAAACCTACTTTACCCGTATAATTCTGCGTTCGTTTTGTAGCTTACAATCTAGTACAAAACAAAGCCTAGGGGTGGCCAAAAGGCCTGAGACTTTCTGACTATCAGAATAAACCCTATGAACCTGATCCAGTTAATACTGGCGTAGGGACAGGCTGAGATAGCGCTGCCCTTTAGTTATGTTCTAGCGCCGCCTCCCTGTCCTTTTTTATATTAAAAAAGGATAACAATGAAGCTCAACACCTTATCTCTTTCCATCGCAGTACTTTTATCGGCTAATGCCTTTGCTAAAACAAGCGAGCATGATCTACCCGCTATGGTAGTCAGTGCTGATTTTCGCCCAGCTATTGCGCTTGAAACACCGGTCAGTTTAACCACTATTAATAGTGATGTTATCGAGTCTCGTGGTGCACAGCATGTTGAAGATATCTTAAATTTAGCCCCGAATGTCAATATTTCTGCCGGTGCTTCTCGCGGCCAATTTTTCCAAATAAGGGGGATTGGTGAACGTAGTCAATTTTCATCTCCTTTAAACCCTTCTGTTGGGTTAATTATTGATGGTATCGATTTTAGTCGTACTGGTGGCGCAGCGACCTTATTTGATATTGAACAAGTGGAAGTATTACGCGGTCCACAAGGGACACGTTTTGGTACCAATGCTTTAGCTGGTGTCATTAACCTTCAGAGTAAGCAACCAACAGATGAGTTAGATATTCATTTTGAAACAGGCATCGTTGAATATGGCACTCGTAGTTTAGGGCTTGCTATTGGCGGACCCGTTATTGAAGATACCCTTTTAGGTCGTCTATCTATTCATAGCCACCGTTCAGATGGTTATATGGATAATGATTTCTTAAATCGTAGCAATACGCAAGATAGAGATGAGTTGACGGCTAGGGGCCAATTAAAGTGGTTAATCAATAATGATCTCACTGTTGACTTAAACCTACTTCACCTTAATATCGATAATGGCTATGATGCTTTTACATTAGATAATAGCCGCAACAGCCTTTCTGACGAGCCTGGTCAAGATACCCAACATACCAATGCCATTGCACTAAAAACAGATTGGCGTGCAAGTAGCGCTGTTCAAATCCAAACAGCCACTAGCTACTCAAAATCAGATATTGTTTATAGCTATGATGGTGACTGGGGATTTGTCGGTCAGTTTGCAGCCGGGCTATTTCCTTACAGCGCAACAGAAGAATTTAAACGTGGTCGTGAAAATTATGGCTTTGAATTAAAAGCCTTATCGAATGAAGATGGGCGCTTATTTTCTGGGCGTTCGGAGTGGGTCATCGGGGTCAACTTCCTTATGCAAAATGAAGACTTGGATCTGTCGTCTGATTTTGGTGATCTGATTAATGAATATGAGACTGAAAATATTTCATTATTTGCACAATTAGATACAAAGCTGAGTCAAAAATTAACATTAATTACTGGTTTACGTATTGAGCACTTTGAGGCAGATTATAAAGACTCCAATGGTATTGACATAGACACCAACGAAGTTTTATTTGGTGGTAAGTTAGGGCTCAATTTTCAAATCAATGATGACCACTTGCTATACACCTCTTTGTCTAGAGGCTATAAGTCGGGCGGGATAAATAATAATGATGCTTTACCCGCTTCTGAACTTGAGTTTGATACTGAGTATATGTGGACTCTAGAAACTGGGGTGAAGTCGCTTTGGTTAGAAGGTGACTTAATGACAAGTATCAGCATCTTCTATTCTAGTCGTCGTGATGCACAAGTAAAAAGTTCTGTTCCCGTTGGAATCGGGGCTTTTGAAGATTCTGTTACGAATGCTGCAAAAGGTAATAACTACGGTTTAGAAGCTGAAATAGATTGGTCTGCGACAGATGATATCCGTTTGTTTACTGCAGTCGGTTTATTACATGCTTCATTCGATAGCTATGAAAACCCAAGATTAGTCGGCATTGAAGATCGCCGTATGGCGCACGCTCCTGCGTATACCTTCACTGTCGGGACTGAAGTTGCTATATCACCATCCTTAACATTTAATGCCAATGTGGAAGGGAAGGATGAGTTCTATTTCTCTAATAGTCATAATGCGGAGTCAAACTCTTATGCTTTAACCAATGCTAGTTTAGAATATCGTACTGGTGATTGGACAATGACCTTATGGGGCCGCAACTTATTTGATAAAGAGTATGCGACACGTGGCTTCTTTTTTGGCAACAACCCTGCCAAAGGTTATGTTGGCGAAAATTATATCCAATTGGGTGACCCTCACGTTGTCGGTTTAAGCTTGGCTTGGGATTACTAGCAAAAATAAAGAGCGTCATTCTTGACGCTCTTTTACTTTAACAAAGAGAAAAATATGAGAATTTCTGTTGATATTAGCCTGTATCCCTTAACTGAAGATTATGTCGAACCCATTTTAGCTTTTATCGCTCAACTTGAAACTAATGCCAAGTTAGTTGTAAAGCGCAATAGTTTAAGTACACAGGTCTTTGGTGAATACCGCGATGTTATGGATGTCATCGATAGTGAAATGGAAACTGTTTTCGAACAACTCCCTCATAGTGTTTTTGCCATGAAATTTATCGGTACTGATCGTGCTGGCGTTGTGGATGTATGATAGATAACTCACTAATTAATGCCGTTACTGATGGGCTCTTAGCCTTATCAGCTTGGGAAGTTTTTGCCTCTCTATTGGGTATTGGTTATGTTGTTTTTGCTGCGAAAGAATCACAATGGTGTTGGCCTCTGGCCTTTGTCAGCACACTGATTTATACCATTTTATTTTGGCAAGATCAGTTACCCATGCAAGCTTTGCTCAACTTTTACTATATGGCGATGGCTATTTACGGCTATCAACTTTGGAAAAAGCAAGGCAAAACCGAAGAAGTTATCGCGATTAGTAAACTGACTTGGCTTCAACAATTTGCCTTTTTAATTACGGGTAGTTTACTGACCTTTTTAACCGCCAAATATCTCATCAGTATTGATGCATCGCAAAGCCCTTATCTTGATGCTGGTGTGACGGTCTTTTCGGTTCTCAATACGGTGCTTATGGCTCGTAAAGTCCTACAAAATTGGTTGTATTGGATTGTCATTGATGTGGCGGCTATTCAGTTGTATTACCAAACGGGTTATTACGCAACCATTGCGATGTTTAGCGTATACCTTGTTCTCGCTTTTCTCGGTTATATCAACTGGATGAAACGCTATTATAAAGAGCAAAAACCGACACTTTAAAACTTAGGTGAGACCTCAAACCATGTTGCTTGTGATCTCTCCCCTAGCACATTCATCAAGAACAATAATAAGCGATAACAGATCCTTACCTGACTGAGATCTGGCATCATTTTATGCTGTTGATATACCTTCTTAAAGTTATCTGCTTGCTGTTCGGTCAATAGATACTCTAACAAAATAAGCTCTATTTCTGGTGGCCCAAACACAACAGCATCGAGATCCACTAGGGCTGATAACTGATTATTTTGTTGTAAAAATTGATCCCATCTTAGATCTGGCATGATAGGGGAAAAATATGGGGGGTTCACTTTTTTAGCTTGTTCTATGGCTTCGTTTAGTAATTGTTGTGAAACCAGACTAGGCACCTTATTTTTAGCCAATAATTGTATGGTCTCACATAAGCGGTTTGGCCAGGCTTTTGCGGGTAAGGTCGCTTGGTGGAATGGCCCCCACGTTGTTTGAGTTTGGTTATGAAGCTTTCCCAAATGATTCGCTAATTGGTTGACCATCGTATCATTGACCTGAGATGCCTCGAGCATTGTTCCTTCTAGCCATGAAGCTAAGACAAAATGGCTTGATTTTGATGCTATGTAATTAGGTATGGTTAGCTCACCCGTTGTCGCTATTTGCTGATAAATCGCTTCTATATGCTGCAAGCTTGTCGGGAAATCAGCGTTAAAAAGGTGGTTCATACCTTGCCAAAAAACAGATTCTTCAATCTGCTTGTGCTGACAGACTTTGAATATCATTGGTCCACTATGGGTTTCACACTGCCATAATTGATGAGTACTATCTTCAAATAAAACAGGCAGCGAAATGGCTGCCCGTTTGAGTTTTGGTAATAAGCTTTGCTGCTCTTCAGTCAGCCCAGGGTAAGTTACCAAGGTAATAAATCACCATTGCTATGCCAGAATGAACCGGTATTTTTTAAGTTCAACTCATCCATTCGTGCTAATAAACCTGATGCTGACTCATCAGTATCCATTAAGCCATTATGGCCAGTCATATCGGTGCGAACATAACCTGGATGTAAGATGCCCACAGCGATACCTTGTGGCTTTAGGTCAATTGATAATGACTTTCCAGCTGCGTTGACGGCTGATTTCGACATCCGGTAAGCATAACTTCCACCTGAATCATTATCGGCAACTGAGCCCATACGACTGGTAATAATCCCAACTTTAGAACCTTCACCTAAATTACCTAATAGGCTTTGCGTCGTTAATAGTGGGCCAAGGCTATTGACCTCATACATCCGCTTAAAACTTTCAATAGCATTGACATCAATATCGCTCAGCCCTAAGCCACCGGCAATACCTGCATTGTTAATCAACCAATCAATTCGCCGCCCGTTTAATTTATCAACTAACGCAGCAAGACTAGCTGGCTCACTGACTTCAACATCTTCTATGATTTCGACATCTAGCTCTTTCAGTCCCGCCGACGCTTTGCGACAAGTCGCAATCACATGTTCACCACGTTGTTTCAACTGTCGGCATAACTCTAGCCCAATGCCCCGATTACTGCCGGTGACTAATACTGTTTGGCTCATCTTAGCTCCTTAATTCTGTACTGTTTTCAGGTCAATTGTCACTGTTATAAGACAACGTTAGGATAACATTGTTCAATCAATATTTTTATCCCTTAACAGCGTCTTGCCTCTTTCTGATACTCCCCGCTGTGTTCTATTGTCGATGACGGTATAATCATGGCCTATGGAAACTGTTGATCTTATTCTTTATGCCCGTTGGGTCGTCCCCGTGCTACCACACAATACGGTGCTGACACAGCATTGTATTGTCATTCATCAAGGCCATATTTTGGCTGTTTTACCTCAAGATGCTGTAAAAAAGCGCTACACCGCGACTGTTGAACAACATTTTGATGACCGCTGTATTGCTCCCGGCCTCATCAATAACCATACCCACGCAGCTATGTCACTACTGCGAGGCATGGCTGATGATTTACCTCTGATGACTTGGCTTAATGATCATATTTGGCCTACTGAGGCAAAATGGATGAGTGATGGTTTTGTTGAAGCTGGCTCTGAACTCGCCATTGCTGAAATGATCCGAGGTGGTACAACCTGTTTTAACGATATGTATTTTTTCCCCGATGCCACTGCCCGAATCGTAGACCAAAGTGGTATTCGTGCAAATTTAGGCATGGTCGTTATTGAGTTTCCAAGTGCTTGGGCAGAGAATCCAGCTGAATATCTACGTAAAGGTGAACAGCTGCATGATCGCTATAGCCGTCATACACGGGTAACGACGTCTTATGCCCCACACGCACCTTATACGGTCTCAGATGACAGCATGACATCAATTATTACCAATGCTGAAGAACTCGATGTTCCTATTCATATGCATATTCACGAGACCGCGGGCGAAATCACACAAAGTGTCGAACAATATGGCGTCCGACCGTTAGAACGATTAAAGGATTTAGGCCTATTATCTCCTCGCCTTACTGCTGTTCACATGACACAGTTAACTGATGAAGAAATCAATTGGTGTGCTGAAGCTGGGGTCCACATCGCTCACTGTCCAACATCTAATTTAAAACTCGCCAGTGGTTTTTCCCCTATCGTTAAATTGGCACAGCACAATGTCAACATCACAATTGGTACTGATGGGGCTGCCTCTAATAATGGCTTGGATATGTTTGCAGAAATGAAACAAACCGCATTATTGGCTAAGGCTGTTGCACATGACGCTAGTGCTATCCCGGCACATGCCGCGTTAGAGATGGCCACCATTAATGCAGCTAAATCTTTGGGCTTAGATGATAAGATAGGTTCCATTGAAGTGGGTAAAGTCGCCGATCTGATTGCAGTCGACCTTAACAATATCGAAAACCAGCCTTGTTATGATGTTATCTCACAGCTTGTTTATGCAACGGGACGTGACAAAGTGACTGATGTTTGGGTTGAAGGAAAAACATTATTAAAAGATCGGCAGTTGACGACACTGAACCAACATAAAGTTATCGAAACAGCCCAGGTTTGGGCTGATAAAATAAGGCAAAACAAATGAACGTTGATCCATCAGAAGTCGCAAAATTTGATGCACTTGCATCCAGTTGGTGGGATTTAGAAGGTGAGTCTAAGCCGCTTCATGATCTAAACCCACACCGCTTAGCGTTTATTGAAAGTCATTGTGAGTTAGAAACACAGCAAATAATTGATGTTGGTTGTGGTGGTGGTATTCTCACAGAAGCCCTCGTTAAATCAGGTGGCCACACAACGGGTATTGATATGGGAGAGATGGCCCTTAATATCGCCAAACTACATGCCCTTGAATCCGGCCTCACTATTGATTACCAGCATATTACGGCTGAAGATATGGCTAAACAATCTCCTGAATCTTATGATGTCGTGACATGTATGGAAATGCTAGAACATGTACCTGATCCTGTTTCAGTTATCCAAGCCTGTGCTGATTTAGTCAAACCCGGTGGTCAACTTTTCTTCTCAACTTTGAACCGTCACCCGAAAGCATACTTGTTAGCGGTACTGGGTGCCGAATATGTCATGAATATGCTGCCTAAAGGGACACATGATTATCAGCGCTTTATTAAGCCATCAGAAATGGCCAAGTGGTGCCGTATCGCAGGCTTAAAAGTGAGTCATGTAAAAGGATTGACCTATAACCCCTTTAACAAAGGCTTTCATCTAAGTGATGATATTAAGGTCAACTATTTAATGCATTGTACCCGTCCTCTTTGAATATGAGGTTACGTCATGGCTGACTATCGCGCAGTGCTATTTGATCTCGATGGCACTTTAGTTGATACGGCGCCCGATTTGGGTTTTGCCTTAAATAGCTTATTAGAAGAAGAAGGTCATTCCGCTCTGCCACATGCTGCTATCCGGCCCGTTGCCAGTAATGGTAGTGCTGGCTTATTAGGGCTTGGTTTTGGTCTTACAGCTGATGATGCGGCCTTTCGGCCGTTACAACAGCGTTTTATTCGCTTATATCAAGATAATATCGCACGTGGCTCCGTCCTTTTTCCTGGCATGCCTGATGTACTTAACTTTTTAGAACAAGCTAACATTACATGGGGGATTGTTACTAACAAGCCTGCTTTTTTGACTGATCCCCTAGTTAAATTTCTCAACTTATCTGATCGTGCCGCCTGTATTGTCAGTGGTGACACCACGTCACATGCAAAACCACACCCTGCGCCTATGCTACATGCTTGCGCTCTTATCTCGGTTACACCTGAGCATTGCCTATACATAGGCGATGCCGCGCGTGATATTGAAGCTGGCAAAAATGCCCGTATGACAACAATCGCAGCACGCTATGGTTATATTTCTGATACTGATGATCCTGATGCATGGCAAGCAGATGGCTACATCGACACCCCCGGTGACTTGCTAAAATGGTTCTAGATTTTCCGTTGTTAAATCAGCTTGCTGAGCAAGACAATGGTCTTTTGTTGTTACTGTTAATTGGTTTCGTTTTTGGTGCTATTCTCATCTGGTGGTTTTTAAATCGTCATATAGCCCGCCTTCGTATTGAGAATCAGACGCTTGATATGACCTTGCGTCTAGAACGTCAATCTAATGAACAATTAGATGAGTTACTTGATCAAGCACGCTTTCAATTAGCTGATACCTTTAGTCAACTTTCCAATGCCGCTTTAAATCAAAATAATGAACAATTTTTAAAACTTGCTGAAGAAAACCTTAAACGTTATCAAGGTGAAGCTAAAGCTGATTTACAGACCCGTGAGCATGCCATAGAGCAGCTGATAAAACCTATTAATGATGCTTTAAATAAAACTAGTCAGCACATTAATGACATCGAAAAAGAACGCCAACAAGCCTATGGTCAAATCCACAGCACCATAAAATACATGCATGAAGGTCAAAAAGACCTCAAACAAGAAACCCAAAACTTAGTCCAAGCACTACGTCGACCAGAAGTTCGCGGTCAATGGGGTGAAATGACCTTACGCCGTTTAGCCGAACTGAGCGGTATGGTCGCGCACTGTGATTTTTATGAGCAAACAAGTCAGGACACAGACAGTGGCCGTATCAGGCCAGATATGATTGTTAGACTACCAGAGAACCGTGAAATTATTGTCGATGCGAAGACACCACTCGATGCATATTTATCTGCCATTCAAGCAAAAGATGACGTCATTAAGTCAAAAGAGATAAGACGTCATGCCAGCGCCATACGTCAACGCGCCAAGGCCTTAGCTGCAAAAAACTATTGGGCTGAATACACACAATCCCCCGAATTCGTCATCATGTTTATTCCCGGAGAGCATTTTTTATCTGCCGCTTTAGAGTTAGATCCGCAATTACTTGAAGATACTATGCAATCAAATGTTATTTTAGCTACACCAAGTAATTTTATCGCCATTTTACGTGCTGTTTCCTATGGTTGGAAGCAACAAGCATTAACGGAGAATGCAATGGTAATACGTGATCTTGGCGAAACATTGTATAAACGTCTCAGCATCTTTAGTGGCCATCTAGGTAAATTAGGCAGCAGCTTAAATAGCAGTGTTGAGCACTTCAATAAAACCGTCGGTTCACTGGAACGTCAAGTATTACCAAGTGGTAAACGGTTTTTAGATATGGGGATTAGAGCAAAAGAAGAACTTGAGGCTGTTCCCCCAATTGAAACCCAAATTCGTCAGGTTAGCGAACCGCCAGAAGATGACCAACTCAGCTGATTTAGCTACTGCGTATGCTTATTGTCTACGGCTAGCCAATAGCCACTACGAAAACTTCCCTGTTGCTTCTTTTTTATTACCCGCGCGCCTACGTAAAGCCGTTAGCGCTATTTATGCCTTTGCAAGGACAGCTGATGATATTGCGGATGAAGGTGATGCTACTGAGACTGAAAGACTCGCTGCCTTATCAGAATATGAACACGAGTTAACCCTAATCGATCAAGCTAGAACTCAGCACGAAAATTACCATAGTGAATCGGCGATTTTTATTGCTTTAAACGATGTTATTGAGCAATATGCCTTGCCTGTTAGCTTATTTAAAGACCTCTTGTCCGCATTCCAGCAGGATGTGACGCAAAAGCGATATCAAACCGATAATGAGGTTGCTGATTACTGTCGTCGCTCAGCCAACCCAATTGGCCGCTTGCTATTGCAGCTCCATAGTCAGCCTAACTCGCTCCAGTTAAAACAATCGGATGCAATCTGTACCGCCCTACAACTTGTCAACTTCTATCAAGATATTCAACAAGATTTATATGAAAATGACCGGCTGTATCTTCCATTAGCTGATTTCGTGAAAGTAAGACTGTCTGAAGAATGCCTTTTTGAATCGAAAAGTACTAAATTAGCACCGATTATTCGCGATAAGTATAAAAATATTCATACTCTGTTCTCAGATGGTTTCGCTCTGGGCTTTCAACTTCAAGGTCGTTTCGGTTGGGAAATACGTACCGTGACACTCACAGGCATCGCAACTTTAAGGCTGCTTTCATTGCAAGAAGACGATGATTTATACAGTCGTCCTAGGCTCTCGAAATTCCAAATTTTTACACAGGCCATACTGGCTTTATTGCCAAACGTTTACCGTTATTATAGCCAGTCCTCTTTAAAAAAAATCTCTCTTGCCTAGATTGGCATTGATTTAATATCTTTTATTGATTGCTCTACTGTGCTATTTGTAAGAAAATAGTATTCGCAGTAACTAATACTTTTAATCAGGGGCTTTGATCGTGTATAAAATTAGTTTAATTCTATTGATGTTATTTTCAATTGGCTGTACACAAGCGACAGAAGACTTTTCGCAATTGCCTGAAAAGAAACAAACACCACAAGCACTTTATATCACTGCAATACAAGCGCATGATATGAAAATGAAAGACCCTGAAAATGTCTACCTGGTCGATGTCCGTACCCAAGCTGAGATTGAGTTTTTAGGTATGGCAGATGCAGCGGACGTCAATATCCCCTATATGTTTAATGATCTTAGTGAATGGGATCCGGAAAAACACCGCTACCAGAAAGTGCCTAATAGTAACTTTTCTGTCACCTTAGACGAGAAACTTGAAGAAGCTGGACTGAACAAAGAAACCACGATTCTTTTAATGTGCCGCTCTGGGACTCGTAGCTCTAAAGCCGCTAATTTATTGAACCAATTAGGCTACACCAAAGCATATACCGTCGTTGATGGCTATGAAGGTGATAAGGTTCAAGAAGGTGCTCATAAAGGCCAGCGCTTAGTTAATGGTTGGAAAAATGCCAATTTGCCATGGAGCTATAAGCCAGATGAAGAAAAACTCTATATTGAGTAATTCTCTAGCTCGTCAATACTGATCTTCATTAAGCCCTCGTTATTTGTGGGCTTTTTTACACTTGTCTTTTCATATTTCTGTGAACTTTTTAAACGCCCATACTGACAAAAATTGATTAGACGATCATTAAACTCTACTATGGTCGTTTAAAACTATTTACACAGAATAAACGGAGCCTAATGTGAAACTAACGTTCGCAGCAATCGCACTACTAATACCCTCCCTCATCCTTGCAGATGATCTAGAACCAGGTGAGAAATTGATGACCGAATTTGGGCCAGAATTTTCTGATTATGGCATGTATCAACCTTTTACAATGAATGAGCACGATACCTATTTCAGAATATGGAAAAGCGTTGACCGTGGCTTCTCAGACCATTATGCCGTTAACATTGGTAAAATAGAAAAGACAACGACCACACTTGATAGCTTTAAGGCATCGCAAGACGAGCCTGCTCAAAGAACTTGTCAAGCGCACACCAGTAGCCCAGCAGAAAAAACTATGATTAATGGTTACGATGCTATTAGTTGGAAAAGTACCTGTGAGCTCGGTAAATTGACGATTACATCAATTGAAATGGCTATTATGGGTAATGACCACTTCTATCACCTACGTAAGCTATGGAAGTTTCCTATCAGTGATGAAAAGGTCTCTGAATGGCAAATGCTGTTGAGTCAAACCAGTGTTTGCGATACTACAAATAATCAGCATGCCTGTCCTGCTGAATAATTAATCAACACTGATTCAATGCCCTAATTATTTTTTAATAGTTAGGGTATTTTTTTGCCTGCTATAGCTGCTTATACTCGTTTATACCCCTAGAGGTAGCTGAAGTAAATAAAGTCCTAAGTGGTGCAATATGGCATGTCCTACACCCAAAAAAATACCCAGGCCTCTGTTGAGGACTGGGTATCTTAATTTAAAAGCCTGGCAGTGACCTACTTTCACATGGGAACTCCCACACTATCATCGGCGCTAAATCGTTTCACTTCTGAGTTCGGGATGGGATCAGGTGGGACCAATTCGCTATGGCCGCCAGGCATAAGCGTTGCTCAACTTCGTAAAGTTAAGCCAATATGAGAAAAACAAGTTTGTATAAATATAGAAGGTTGTAGTGCAGCAAAAACCATCCCAAGTACACTTGGGGTTATATGGTCAAGCCTCACGGGCAATTAGTACTGGTTAGCTTCACGTGTTACCACGCTTCCACACCCAGCCTATCAACGTCGTAGTCTTCAACGGCCCTTCAGGAGCTTAAAGCTCTGGGAAATCTAATCTTGAGGGGGGCTTCGCACTTAGATGCTTTCAGCGCTTATCCCGTCCGTACATAGCTACCGGGCAATGCCTTTGGCAAAACAACCCGAACACCAGGGGTACGTCCACTCCGGTCCTCTCG
>JABGUA010000255.1 GCA_018646825.1 Piscirickettsiaceae bacterium | reverse complement strand
TAAGGAAGTTTGGGTCGCATCCAACTGCCAGAAATAGGTGTACGTCACCATTAGCAATGTGGCGGTAATGCTGCCAATACCGCCCACGGCCATATCCAACATTACGATGTAACAAAATTTCTTGTTGCGAAACGTGATAAATATATCACGCAGCATATTACTGCTAGCGTATGTCGTGCCACTGGCGAGTTTAGGGATATATCGCCAGGTACCTGCGATACAGATCACGCTAAATAGAATGACAAGCAGACCATTAACCCAGCCAAAAAAATGGTAATTATCGATGAGGAAGCGTCCGTCTACACCGCCCTCTTCGTTGAACACAAACATCAGCCCGGTGGCCGCGGTAAGAGTACCGATCATCCAGGCCAAATTAGTTCGCATCCCAGCTACCTGTGTGCGCTCATGATAGTCGTCGGTAATCTCTGCACCCAGAGCTAAATAGGGCACCATAAAAAAGGTCAGGGCTGTGCGTACTAGCAGCAAGCTGATGAGTAGCCAGGCAAACAAGTCAACTTGATCGCTCAGCATATTGTCGGGTGGGCCGTACAGCATGATAAAACCCGCAGCCATTGGAATAACAGCAGCGATCATTAAAGGGTGACGGCGCCCAATGCGCGAGCGCAAACGGTCTGACCAGGCGCCAATCAGAGGGTCGCTGAGACCATCCCAGATAATTGAGATGCCGATAGCAAGACCGGTCAGAGTCCCCGACAGTCCCAGTACCTGCTTGTAGTAAAACAGGACGAATACACCGATTGCCGCCTCTTTGAGGGCGTGACTAACAATACCCGAGCTATACAACAGACGCCTTTGCAAGCTAATACTTGATGTATCATTTGAATAATTTTCAAACTTTTGCATTAAAATATAACCCTCCAGCAAGCATCATGTGGCGAGTATCTAACATTAAATATAAATACCTCAATTTAACTGATCAATTCATTATGTTAGAAACATAAAACGCCTCAAACGTATTAAATGTGGGTTTGTTGTTTACTAATTCCCAGCACTATAACAAAATCCTATGGAAAAATGAGTTGCCATAAGTTTCAGCTTCGATTTTGAGGTGAACTATTTTACAGAGCCTGCGTAACAAAATTGTAAGACCCAGTGGCTTCAGATACGAGCGCTCCAATGAGTATTCTATTCCCGGGCAGCGCACTTTCGCACAACTCATCATTTTTATCGATTCAAGCGTACGTTAACACTATTGAATCGACCTTGCTTCAGACAGACCAGAGAACGCTGAAACCCAGTCTTCACTGGTAAGAGTCTGAACCGATTTCTCTTAATGCATCGACCTCTTCGGGTGTTAACAGATTCTCTCTGACAGCCACATTTGACGAAGTCTTAGTTGGTGATTCTTGATAATAAAAATTGTTTGCTCCGTCAATCTCCGCGGCAATACGCCTCTCAAGGTGAAGCAACACAATGATTACCCCCAGCCCAGCACCCAGCAGCGAGAGGGGCAACCCGATATAAATTGCTGCCAGAAGTAGCACATAAATAGTGGCTACCGCCGCAAATAGGGTTACGAGGACTGGAATAACATAGCGTACACTTAATATGGCGTTAACCAACTGGCGTAGATTTATTTCGCGATTAAACTTTACACCATGTCCCTGACCCTGATCGTTTTTCATCAAACATAAAACCTATTCTGGTTACCATTACAATTGCGCCGAAGCGTCAACATAAATATATCTGCATCTATTACCATTCTATTTTTCACAGCATATAGCCATTTGGTCGACCGAGAAAAGTATTGATCAGCATCCGTTTAACTTCTTCAACCTCCCAGTTTTTATGCTTTTTACGTATTTTTTACTGGTTAATCTCGTGAGCTTACAACATACAGATTTGATTGACAAACAAAGTTAACTATTAATAAAATTTAATATGACATTAAATTTAATGCATCAACAAATTTATGGTATACCCAAATCTGTTGACTTGCTCAGAATGTGTAGATATTATGCACTCGTGCTTAGACCACTATGTACTTGTGCGAGACGTCTAAGATAAATGTGATAAAGAACCAACTAACTATCTTTTGCAGAAAATTACATTTTTTTAATAAAAGGAAAAAAACATGAAAACTAAACTCAATCAAAGCAAACTTAAACTTGCGATCGTATCAGCTATGCTACTTGGCACTGCTGGCATTACCGCCCCTGCCTACGCCCTTGATACAAACTTGAGTGTTTCAGCTAGTATCGGCACG
>JABGUA010000070.1 GCA_018646825.1 Piscirickettsiaceae bacterium | reverse complement strand
CCAGCCATACCTAAGACGCCACTATGCTGTGCCACTACTTTCACCATATCGATTTGTTGCTGTGCTGTGAAACGGGTATCACAGAGTGTTTCAAAGGCTAAAGACTGTAATGCATCTCCCGTTAATAAGGCAATGGCCTCTCCGTAGGCTTTATGGCAAGTGGGTTTACCGCGTCGTAAGTCATCATTATCCATGGCCGGCATATCATCATGAACGAGCGAATAGGCATGAATCATTTCAACAGCACACGCCGGCGAATCGAGCAACTCGAGCGCGACACCTAAGGCCTCACCAGCAGCATAGACTAATAACGCGCGAAGACGCTTCCCGCCATTTAAAGTCGAGTAACGCATAGCATCAAGGAGTTGGGATGTTGGTATGGCTGAGCTAGTAGGAGCTAATTGCTTATCTAGAGCAAGTTCTACACGTTGTTGTCTAGATTGCATCCAATGATTAAAAACAAAATCTTGATTCACGACTCTGACGTGTTGGCCTCAAAATCGACTAAGTTTGCTTGATCAGATTGTTGTAATAGCATCTGCACTTTTTGTTCAGCTTGGCTTAGCGCTTCTTGGCAATCACGGGTGATCAGGACACCACTTTCATAGAGTTTAAGCGATTCTTCAAGACTGATATCACCTTGCTCTAATCGTTCGACCAAAGATTCCAGTTCGGCAATAGATGCTTCATAATCAAGTTTTTTTCGTCTTGCCACGGGGTAGGCCTCTAACAAAAAGGAAATGTATGACTATAGTATAAATTAATCATCTTATTCTTGCCTGCTCGATTAACTATGAATAATGTTAGTCTATGGCAACTTTTGACAAAAAAATAAACACCACTAGTCTATGCAAAAAATAATTCGTGGTTTTCACAACCTCCCCGAACAGCCGACTGGCTGTGTTGCAACCATCGGTAATTTTGACGGTGTGCACCTCGGGCACCAAGCAGTACTAAGCCAGTTGGCTTTAAAAGGCGATTTACTGGGTTTGCCGGCTATTGTGATTACCTTTGAGCCGCAACCTAATGAATTCTTTGCGCCAGACAAGGCACCGGCGAGATTGAGTCGTTTCCGTGAGAAAGTGGAAGCGTTCAGGAGTTATTCTATTCATCAACTTTGTGTGCTTCGATTCAATGAAAAATTAGCACAAATGTCCGCTGATGCCTTTATCGAGCAGTTATTAGTAAGAGGCTTAAACGTCAGTTACTTGGTTGTTGGGGATGATTTTAAGTTCGGAAAAAATAGACAAGGTGATTTTGCTTTATTGCAGCAAGCTGGTCAAAAGTATGGTTTTCAAGTCGTCAATATGCATACTTTTGCCATTGAACATGATCGTGTCAGTAGTACCCGAATAAGGCTAGCGTTAGAAACGGGTGACTTAATGTTAGCGCAAATGCTATTGGGTCATCCCTATAAGATGAGTGGGCGAGTTGCACACGGCGATAAGCGGGGGAGAACGATGGGATTCCCCACAGCCAATATTCATTTACATCGTTGTAAGGTGCCCATGAGTGGGGTATATGCTGTTCACCTGTTTGGTGTTGATGGTGAGCCTTTTAAAGGGGTTGCCAATGTCGGCGTCAGGCCAACAGTCAGTGGTGCAGGTAAAGCTTTACTTGAAGTCCACTTGTTTGATTTCAGTGGTGATCTCTATGGCCATTATGTTCAAGTGTATTTCTTACATAAGATACGTGATGAACAAAAATTTGATGGCTTAACGGCATTGGTTAAACAAATAAGCCTAGATTGTGAAAGTGCCAAAAGCTATTTCGAAAAAACGGAACAATAATTAAACGGTTATTTGTACTTGATCTGTTTGCAGAAAAATAAAATAGCTATAAGCCGCTTAGCCAAAAAAAATGACAACTCGCATGAATAGCGAGTTGTCATTCCTTTGGAAGTTATTTATGCAGCACGTTTTCTACGTAATGCAGTGAAGCCAGCTAGAGCTGGTGCAAATAACCAAATAGCAGCAGGTAAGGGTACTTCTGAAGGAGTAGCATATGCCTTCGTATCACCAACATATCTTGCTACTTGATACTTTTCTTTCACTCTTTCTACGACATCATAGTATTTCTTTTCATATCTATTTCTATGACGGTTCCATTTCCATCTCCATTTAGTTACTTTCTTATCAACGTAACGATATTTAGTAACCATTTCATCTGACTTATACCAAGCATCGAAGATTAGACCTGAAGCACCACCAAAATTAGAGCGGTAAAATAGTTCAGCTACATTCAAGTGTCCCATATCTGGCATGGCAAAACCGCCAAAATTCCATGAGGAGGAACCATTTGAAAGCGTCATATCAAGACTTTTCCATTCAATACCAGTACCAGATACCATGGTTGATAAAATAGAAGATAAGTCATCTGTTCCGGCATTGTAATCTTGACGGTTAGTACCCGCGCCAGTCCCTGTTCTGACAACAAGATCATTTAAGGTAGTATTAATCGTCCAGATAGAGTTGTCACTATTACGATTCATAGAACCTGCCATGGTGGCAACGCCAGAGACATCATCAATAGATAATTTTACATCTTTAAATGTCCAGTTGTAATAAGAGCTTGTGACAGTACTATAGTTGAAGTTTGGTCCGACAAAGAGACCATCACGGCCAGCGTAATTTTTGGGGACATCCATCCCTAGGCCAGACAAGTCAAATTCCAGTCCAGCCGCTTGTATTTGTACACTACTGATAAGACCTAGGCCTATTACAGCAGCTTTAGCTGAGTTTTTGAGTATTTTAGAAAACATAAGTTCTTTCCATAAAAATATGTAGTTAAGGGTAATATGAAACAGTGTTAACTTTGCAACGTATTCCCAGCTAACCCTATGTATATTCTATAAAGATATCTTTACAGAGCATATTGTACTTTTGTACTAGTAACGTAGACTGCCAGCAGAACTGAAAAGGTGGGTTCATTTGGCTAGTATCTGAGCTATTTTAACTTGTAGTTCTGGAAGTAACTCTGTGACAAACCATGGTTTTTTTTAAGCCAACGATTATTTCTAGGGCTTGGATGGGGGAGAGGTATTTTGTCTGGCCAGAAGGTTTGCCATGATTCAACTAATTCCGTTAAGGAACCACGATGATTGAAATGATAGTTTTGAGCGTAACGACCTAAAACTAACGTTATTTCAAGATGTTGTAGATGAGATAATACTGAGGCACGCTAAGCGCCTTCGCATTCTGGTCTTGGAGGTAAGTCACCCTGTTTTGCCGTGCCCGGGTAGCAAAACCCCATGGGTAGAATAGCAACGAGATCCGGATTATAAAATTGTTCAGAATTTATTCCCATCCATTGTCGGAGCCGTTGACCACTAGGGTCATCAAACGGGATACCAGAAGCATGGGCTATCTTACCTGGTGCGTGGCCAGCAATCAGAATCTTAGCATTGGGATGAATTTGAAATATTGGTCTAACATCATGTTTTAAATGAGGTTGGCAGAGTGTACAATTTTTTATTTGGCTAACAAGACTTTGGCAATTG
>JABGUA010000207.1 GCA_018646825.1 Piscirickettsiaceae bacterium | reverse complement strand
CTGCAATTGCTTTGGCTTTGGCTTTATCAACAGCACCAACCAAAACAACCGTGGCGTTACGAGCAACATAATATTGCTTGTAAAATTTATTCAGTGTTTTCGTATTGAGCAATGCAACCACCTCGTCCGTACCTGCTGGCATACTCGCATAAGGATGTTCGCCATAGATATTGCTGTAAAAGGCACGTGTTGCCAAAGCACTAGGAGATTGTTTTTCAGCCTGTAACCCTAGTAACACTTGTTTTTGTAACCGCTCGAAGGCATCTTGTGAAAAATCCGGTTTAGTTAACACCGTTTCCATCATGGCTAATGCCTTTGAAAGCGCCGGCTCTGCCGTTAAACTACGTAAACTGACTTGTGCCATATCACGCTGTGATGCACTACCAAAATTGGCGCCAATATCTTCAAAAGCAGTGGCAATTTGATCTGCTGATTGGCCACCAGCCCCTTCACTCAACATGGCGTTAGTTAACAATGCTGTACCCGGTAGATCTTTATCTTGTGCTGATCCGGCATCGAATACGACTTTCAGATCGAGCATCGGCAATTCCGGTGCAGATACAAAATAAACACGCGCCCCATTACTGGTTTTCCAGTGATCTATTTGTGGTCCCGCATTAACAGTAAATGTCAGTAATAAACTAATGAGCCCTAATAGTGTTCTAGTAACCATGTCGGCCTCCTGCAGTTGCTTGGCGACGTGGCTTTCCATCCAACGGCTGTGGTTTTAATTCTGCGACCGTTAAGGTTCTATCTATAAAGTATTTTTGTGCAACGGTTTGAACTTGTTCCGCTGTCACAGCTTGAATATTTTTGACATAGTCTTCACTCAAACGCCAATCCAAACCCACCGTTTCTAACATACCAATTTGCATCGCTTGATAAAAAACGCTGTCACGCTCATAAACCGCATTGGCTACAACTTGGGTTTTTATCCGTTCTAATTCTTGCTGGCTAACAGGTTCTGTTTTCAACGTCTCTAACTGTGCTATCACCGCTTTTTGCAAACCGGCAATATTGTGATCTTTCGTTGGTGTCCCTGCTACTAAAAACAAATCATCTAATCGAGAGAATAACCCGTAGCCTGCCCCAAGATTGGCAGCGATTTCTTGCCCTCGGACTAAATCACGCGAAAAACGTGCACTGGCCCCGCCATCTAGAATCCCCGCTAACATTTCTAACGCGTATGGCTCCCAAGCCACTTCTGCTGTTTTCACTACAGGCACTTTCCACCCCATCATCAGGTATGGCAGCTCGGCTGGCGCTTGCACCTCAATTTGACGTTGGCCTAGTTGGGGAACTTCTACTTGTGGTTTAACCACTTCTATCGTTTCTGGCTTCAAATCGCCAAAATATTGTTTGGCAAGTTGATAAATTTCTTCCGGTTCTACATCACCCACTACTACAATAACGGCATTATTGGGCGCATACCATTTTTGATACCAATCACGTAAATCTTCGGCTTCGTAGTGGTTAATATCGCTCATCCATCCGACAATGGGATGATGATAAGGGCTATTCATAAAAGCGGTAGCATTGAAGGCTTCGCGCGTCATCGCAGTTGGGCTATCTTCGGTTCTCATTCGACGTTCTTCGGCAACGACTTCGCGTTCTTTTAATAATTCGTCTTCGTCGATTATTAATTTGCGCATCCGCTCTGCTTCAAGTCGGAAGCTAACTTCTATTCTATCGGCTTCCATGGTCTGGAAATAAGCCGTATAGTCTCGGCCCGTAAATGCATTTTCACGCCCGCCGTTGGCGGCTATAATTTTAGAAAATTCGTTTGGTCCTAAATTCTCAGTGCCTTTAAACATCATATGTTCAAGCTGATGTGAAATACCAGTAATGCCGTTATATTCATAGCTAGAGCCCACCTTATACCAAACCTGGGTGACAGCAACGGGTGCGCGATGATCGGGTTTAACAATGAGTTTGAGTCCATTATCAAATTGATACTCCATCACATTAGCGAGCACAACTACCGGTGATGCAATGAGAAGTCCACACACTAAGGTTATTTTTTTAAGCATCTGCATTTATAGTTCCATGACATGATAAAATGAGCTGTTGCAGTGTAATGACAAGTACATATTATGTTTAGTTTCCTAAGAAAAAAAGATGCTCAAGCCGAAAACACGCCCAGTGTAGACGTGCAAAATAATGCGTCAAACAAACCCGTTTCCAGCTCTACTGTCGATACGCCTGCAGATGAGAAAAATAGTCTGTTTGGCCGATTAAAGCAACGGTTAAGCCGCAGTAGTTCAAAATTAACCAGTGGCTTCGCGTCTTTATTTTTAGGCAAGAAAACCATTGATGATGATTTATTAGAAGAATTAGAAACACAACTACTGAGCGCCGATCTTGGCATCGATGCCACCCAGACTTTGATTAACAACCTCACACAACGTCTTGCTCGAAACCAACTTCGCGACAGCGAAATGCTTTTTGAAGCGTTGCGTGATGACATGGTGTCCTTGCTCTCCCCCGTCCAACAGCCTTTGGTTATTGAACAACAAGAAGGTCCATTCGTTATTTTAATGGTCGGCATTAATGGCGTCGGTAAGACAACCACCATTGGTAAGCTAGCCAAACAATTTCAAAACGACGGTAAAAGTGTGATGCTAGCCGCCGGAGATACTTTTCGTGCTGCCGCTGTCGAGCAGTTACAAGTTTGGGGTGAGCGGAATAATATTCCAGTGATTGCACAGCAAAGTGGTGCTGATTCTGCCTCGGTTATCTTTGATGGTTTGCAGGCTGCAAAAGCGAGGAATATCGACATCCTGATTGCTGATACTGCGGGCCGCTTACACACCCAATCTAACCTGATGGAAGAGCTAAAAAAAGTTAAACGTGTAATGGGCAAACTCGATATTGGCGCACCACATGAAGTTATGTTGATACTGGATGCTGGTACCGGCCAGAATGCCTTGAACCAAGCGACACAATTCCAACAAATTGTTGATGTGACCGGTATTACACTTACGAAGCTAGATGGCACAGCAAAAGGCGGTATTATTTTTGCGATCGCCAAGAAGCTCGGTTTGCCGATTCGCTATATTGGGGTTGGTGAAGCTATTGATGACTTACGCCCTTTTGATGCTACAGAATTTGTCGATGCCTTATTGGGACGCGAAGATTAATCCATGATTCAATTTACGGATGTCTACAAACGTTATGCTAATCGTCATGAGGCTTTATCCGGGCTGAGTTTTGAGTTGCAACAAGGTGAGATGGCTTTTCTGACCGGTCATTCTGGTGCGGGTAAAAGTACTTTACTTAAATTAATTGCACTGATCGAGCGTAGTACCCATGGTCAAATTTTCGTTAATGGCCAAAACTTAAGTCGGCTTAGCAAAGGCAAAATCCCTTATTATCGCCGTCAAATTGGTTTAGTCTTTCAAGATCATAATTTACTCCATGACCGTACCGTTTTTGACAATGTCGCTTTACCTTTGGTTATCGAAGGCGAAAACCACCGTGAAATTGGTCGCCGTGTGCGTGCCTCTTTGGACAAGGTAGGTCTACTCAATAAAGAAAGGCAATTGCCGATCGCTTTATCTGGTGGAGAGCAACAAAGAGTGGGGATTGCTCGGGCTGTCGTCAGTCGCCCCCCCATTTTGTTAGCTGATGAACCAACGGGTAATCTTGATCCCGATCTATCTCGCGATATCATGCAATTGTTTGAACAATTTAATCAGGTCGGTGTCACTGTTTTTATTGCCACTCATGATTTAGAACTGGTTAAGGCCATGCCTTACCGTCACATTGCACTTGAAGGCGGCCGCTTAGCCCTAGGCCAAGTGCAACCATGAAAAAGCGGTTCTCATTTAGTGTGAAAAATTATTTATTGCGTCACTTACAGGTGCTGCTATTTAGTTTAGGTCGACTTTGGCGTCAACCTTTCTCTAGTTTAATGACCACCGCGGTGATTGGTATAGCGTTGGCATTACCTGCCGGTTTATTTGTACTGTTACAGAACGTAAATCATGTCAGTGCCGAATGGGATGATGCGAGTCAAATCAGTTTATTTCTAGAACAAGATCTTTCTGAGAAACAAATTCAGCAATTACAAAATAAGATAAAATCTTGGCCCAATGTCGGTGAAGTTAGCTATCAAACAGCCACGCAATCTCTGGATGAATTTCGTGCATTATCAGGCTTAGGTAGTTTGTTAGACAGTTTACCTGATAACCCATTACCGGCTGTTATGACCCTTTTCCCTGCTGAAGAGAAGGTTTCAGATGAGGCTATTCAAGCCTTATTAGCTGAGTTATCCGCTCTACCCGAAGTCGCCCAAGCGCAGCTTGATATGGCTTGGTTACAGCGTTTACGCAGTATTAACGAACTTTTAGAGCGTGGCATTAGCCTACTGGGCCTATTGCTTTCTTTGAGTGTCTTACTGGTAATAGGTAATACCATTCGACTGGCGATTCTAAACCGCCAATCAGAAATTAAAGTCATGAAATTAGTCGGTGCGACAGATCGTTTTATTAGGCGACCTTTCCTCTACACCGGTTTTTGGTATGGTTTCATTGGCGGCTTATTCGCTTGGAGCATATTGTTATTGGTGCTGAGCCTATTAAGCCAACCCGTCCATAATCTCGCTAGCTTGTATGGTAGCGAGTTTAACTTACAATGGTTTACTGGCTTATTGCTACTTTACTTACCACTTGCAGGTATTTTTCTTGGTATTGTTGGTGCTTGGATAGCTGTAGGTCGCCATTTACATGCTATTGAGCCCAATTAAAAGTTATCTTGCCCTTGAAATTTGGAACTTTGCTCCCATTTTTATGTTCTTAAGATATAGTTCAAGGCGATAACTTCATGTTATTATTCAAGGAATAATTTTTAGGAAGGTCACTAAATGACAACAGCTGCAACATCATATGAGCTTGCTTTAGCACCGATCGGAAGTATTGATTCGTACACGAGTCTTGTCCATAACATTCCGATTTTAACTGCTGAAGAAGAATACGATTTAGCAACACGTCTTCAACAAGACAGTGACGTTGAGGCTGCACAGCGCCTAGTCCTATCACATTTACGGTTTGTCTCTCGTATTGCCAAAGGCTACAGCGGTTATGGATTACCTGTTTCTGACTTAATGCAAGAAGGCAACATTGGTCTGATGAAGGCTGTAAAACGCTTTGATCCAACCAAAGGGGTTCGTTTGGTTTCCTTTGCTGTTCATTGGATCCGTGCTGAAATCCATGAATATGTCATTAAAAACTGGCGCATTGTCAAAATCGCCACGACCAAAGCACAACGTAAATTGTTCTTTAATTTACGTAGCGCTAAAAAACGTTTAGGTTGGTTAAACCAAGCAGAAGTAGAAGCGGTAGCGGAAGACCTCGGTGTGACGCCAGCCAATATAATGGATATGGAACGTCGCTTAGCACAACCTGATTCTTCGTTTGATTTACCTGTTGATGCCGATGATGACGATAATACTTTTTCACCTGCGGCTTATTTAACAGGACCTGAGTATTCTGATCCTTCCATACAGCTTGAACAAGTTGACCAGAAAAATTATCAAGAACAAAAACTAAGCAATGCTTTATCGACACTCGATGAACGTAGTCAGGATATTTTACGCCAGCGTTGGTTAAATGATGACGGTAAGGTGACATTACATACATTGGCTGATCACTACCAAGTTTCTGCTGAACGTATTCGTCAGATTGAAAATAATGCACTTAAAAAGTTAAAAAACTTAATGGCCTAAAGCTTTGTTTTTAGATCACTTTCGTTCAATAAAAAAGCCTGCTTGATGCAGGTTTTTTTTGTAATATTGTTTACATTTTTATCGTCTAGCAGCCCTAATTTTCTGGCCGTTTCCGACCCATAGCGGACAGTCTGCTTAATTGATTAATTCATAAAACACACTGTTATGCCGAAGAGAATTTAATTTGATGCCTGAACCAGATCCATTGAAAATCATGACATTTACAACACCGAAAGGTCTCGACGAGTGGCTAAAGGTGAATCACACAACTGAAAGTGAGTTATGGGTAAAGATATTTAAGAAAAATACTGGGATTCAAAGTGTTACTTGGAATGATGTAGTGATAGAGATTTTATGCTGGGGTTGGATTGACGGTGTGAAAAAGTCAATTGATGATCAAGCCTATCTCCAGCGCATAACTCCTAGAACAGTACGAATCAACTGGTCTAAAAGGAACACAGAGCATGTTGAACGTTTGATAAACGAAGATCGGATGAAGGAATCTGGGCTTGTGCATGTTCGTGCAGCGAAAGCTGACGGTCGCTGGGAAAACGCCTATGTGGTAAGTGAAATGGAAGTGCCTGCGGATTTCCTAGCTGCACTGGAGACTAAGCCGAATGTTAAAGAGTTGTTTGAAACTCTCAATAAATCGAGTCGTTATGCTATCGCGTATGGATTGATAAATGCGAAGAAACCCGACACCAGAATAAGGCGGTTTGAAAAATTCATGAATATGCTTGTTCACGAAGAAAAGCCTAAATAAGTGATTTTTCGGCACTAAACGGCCTGTCAGTATATATCTAAGCCACGCTTTTAAAAAAAGATTAAGTCGTAGCTAATACTCTTCTAATTTACATAAAAAAGCCCGCTTGAGATGCGGGCTTTTTTATAATATTTTTTTAAGTTCTTAACGTTCTAGCAGTTTAAGCTTATCCGGCTTACCATCCCACTCTGCGCCATCTTCTGGCCCGTCTTTTTTCTCCGTGAGTACCGGCCAAATTTTCGCCAGCTCTTCATTGAGCTCTGTGAAATGCGCTTGTTCTTCAGGTAAATCATCTTCTGAATAAATTGCTTCAGCTGGGCACTCAGGTTCACATAATGTGCAATCAATACATTCTTCTGGATCGATCACAAGAAAATTCGGACCTTCATGAAAACAATCTACCGGGCAGACGTCGACACAGTCAGTGTATTTACATTTGATACAATTTTCAGTGACAACAAAGGTCATGTCATTTCTCCAAACTCGAATCGGTACAGACTTAATACTGTAATTTGACCGGCAATTTTACATGATTTCAATCTAATCTGGGCAATGTGTCATTTTGAGGTATGATCTGGTTATTAAGGAAAACACCTTAAAGCCAACATTACCCCTTTTAGTTTAAGACAGGTTTCGTTATGCAACGCATTATTACACTCATTATTTTCATTGCTGTATTTGCCGCTGGCGCGGCCTTCTCTGCCATTAATAATGGCCCTGTTGAACTCAACTATTATCTTGGCACGATTACTTTGCCAATTTCTGTTATTGTGATTGGTTCAATCGTTACTGGGATTATTCTTGGTGCTTTGGCTATTTTTATTGGCACATTGGGCTTGCGTTACGAAAATAGAAGCCTAAATAAGAAAATTGCCGTCAATGAGCAAGAAATTAATAGCTTACGCATCTTGCCGATCAAAGACGCTAATTAATTCTTTCCCCCATGGAATGGTTGTTTTTATTATTACCTGTGGCCGCTATTTCTGGCTGGGTTTCAGCACGCAGTCATTATAAAAAACGTTTCTCGGCACAAAAAAATTACTTTGACCCTGACTATTTCACAGGTTTAAATTATTTATTAAATGAACAGCCTGATAAGGCGATTGATGTTTTTATCCGCTTACTTGAAGTCAATAGCGACACTGTCGAAACTCATTTAGCCCTTGCTAATTTATTCCGACGACGTGGTGAAACAGAACGTGCTATTCGTATTCATCAAAACTTAATCGCTCGCCCTACTCTTAAGCCATCACAACGTGATCAAGCTTTAATTGAGCTAGGGTTAGATTATATGAGTGCTGGCGTTTTAGATCGGGCAGAGCACCTTTTTTTAGAATTATTAAATACCCCTTCCCCCCCTACGGATGCCTATAAACATTTGTTAGGGTTGTATCAGCAACAAAAAAACTGGCAAAAAGCCATTGATATGGCGAAGAAAATACAGTCAACCGATCCCCAAAAAATTGGGGCTGAAATTGCTCAGTTTTATTGTGAACTCGCTGAACAAGAACTTGAAATCGATCCCTCACGGGCACTCCCATTACTTAAACAGGCCAACCAGTTTGATGCAAAATGTGTTCGCGCCGCCTTACTTGGCGCAACTGTTCATATTCAATCTGACCACTATGCCAAAGCATTAAAATCACTTGCAAAAATAGAACAGCAGGATCCTAACTATCTTCCAGAGGCACTACCTTTACTTAAAACTTGTTACCAGGCTTTAAATAAACTACCGTCATTCCAAACATGGCTAAAAGGCATCCTAGCGAGGCATCCCCTAATGGTTAGTGCTCATTTGATGTTAGCCCAAGTTATTGAAGTTGAATCAGGCACTGAAAAAGCACAGGCCTACTTACAATCTCAACTGCAACGACAACCTTCCCTCGAAGGGCTGCACCACCTATTATCCATGGGTGACCTTAACCCCCAGGTCTTATTACCCTTAGTAAATGATATGACGGAAAGTTTATTACAACACGGCCGTCGCTACGTCTGCCAACACTGTGGCTTTTCAGGAAAAACAATCCATTGGCACTGCCCCGGCTGTCAGCATTGGGGTACTATTCGTCTTACTGAACTTCATTTTTCTTCATTTGACCCTATTTCGGAACATTAAGCATGACTGATATTTACCATAACCCGCGTTGCAGTAAATCTCGCCAAACACTGGCCTTACTGGAAGACAAAGGCATCACACCAACGATTGTTGATTATTTAAATACGCCGCCGACGGTTGAAACTTTGCGCCAAGTCCTAAAACAACTTGAACTCACCCCTCGTGAATTACTCCGTAAAGGTGAAGTCGTTTATAAAGAACTCGGCTTAAAAGACACAACCTTAAGTGATGAAGACTTAATCAAAGCAATGGCCGAACATCCCAAGTTAATTGAGCGCCCTATCGTCATTCACAACGGTCAGGCTAAATTAGGGCGGCCACCTGAAGCTGTTCTCACACTGTTTTAACTATTATGAAACCTATACTTGTACTTTATTACAGTCGTTCTGGTCATGTTCACGCTATGGCTGAACAAATTGCCCGAGGTATTGAAACTGTCGCCGGCTGCGAAAGTCTGATCCGTACCGTGCCTGCGA
This sequence comes from Piscirickettsiaceae bacterium, assembly GCA_018646825.1. Classification (GTDB taxonomy): domain Bacteria; phylum Pseudomonadota; class Gammaproteobacteria; order Nitrosococcales; family Methylophagaceae. The sequence goes on along the minus strand of JABGUA010000207.1, from coordinate 9,203 downwards.
TCTCTAGCGTGTGTGAAGCTGTTGAAGATAGTATCCCAGAGCAAGGTCATCTTTACGTCACTCAAGATGAGTTGAAAAACTGTGCTGGCTTAGTATTAGGAAGCCCAACTCGTTTTGGCAATATGGCGGCACCACTCAAGTATTTTTTAGATAACAGCAGTGATGTTTGGTTATCTGGCTCGCTTATTGGTAAACCAGCCGCTGTGTTTACCTCAACTGGCAGTTTGCATGGCGGACAGGAATCCACATTACTCTCTATGATGCTGCCTTTATTTCATCATGGCATGTTAGTGATGGGCTTACCCTATGATAACGACACCTTAATGAATACGACTGATGGTGGTACACCTTATGGTGCTAGCCATCATGCTGGTAGTCAGAATGAACGTATCTTAAGTGATAACGAGGCACAATTGTGCCGAGTACTTGGTCAACGCGTCGCACAAACGGCAAAACAACTTACGCCGTGACCCGCTTTTATAGAACATTAACGCTCATAGGCTTTTTTGGGTTAATGCTGACGTTATTGTGTTGGATTATCTTGCCTGAACGTAGTGTGCTTTTCCCTACTGCAACCATATTAGCTCTGGCCTTAATACCCTTATTATTGCCCCTACGTGGTTTATTGCATGGTAAACCCTATACGCATGCTTGGAATAGCTTTCTCATGTTATTTTATTTTACCTTCGCCGTGGGTGAACTTTATAGTTCAGAACATTTTGATTTTTACCCGGCTTTAGCCGTACTATTTAGTATTGTTTGTTTTATCGGATCAATATTATTTATTCGATTTAATGCAAAAGTGGTGGGCACGTCACAAAATTAATGGGTTTATTTTGTTATATCTATGCGAGATACCGTTTATTTTAGGATTTTAAAGAATGAGTACAATACCTGCATTTCAGTCTGGTTTAGCCGGTGTACAATCTGGTTTACAGCAACTTAATAAGAACGCTGCTGATATTGCCAGTCTTGGGCAACCTGATTCGGACGTTGATTTGACGTCAACTTTAGTCAGTAATCTCAGTGCCCAACAACAAGTCGAGGCATCACTAAAAGTCATTGAAGCTAGTAATGCGACTGTTGGCACCCTATTGGATATTGAAGTATAGACGATGAACATTAGTGCGTCTGTTTCTCTGCCGCCTAGTCAAACGCAAGTTGCAGTCCGCCCAGTATCTGCAGAGAAAGGGGATGCCGATAAACCTTCTGAACAAAACAGTACGAGTACTGACCTTAAGGATGCACAGATTGTTAGCGCCTTAAGTGAGCAAGATCTAGCCCAAATAAAAGAATTAAAAGCCCGTGATCGTGAAGTACGATCGCACGAAGCAGCCCATTTAGCTGCAGCAGGTAGCCTTGCGAGAGGCGGTGCATCATTTAGCTACCAGCGAGGCCCTGATGGTGTTCAGTATGCAGTTGGTGGTGAAGTCAATATTGATACGTCCCCTGTTGCAGGTGATCCAGCAGCAACATTAGAAAAAGCACAACGTATCCGAGCTGCAGCTCTTGCTCCCGCTCAGCCTTCCTCACAAGATTTACGTGTTGCATCACAAGCGGCGCAACTAGCAGTTCAAGCAAGGGCTGAGATCGTTCAAGAACAACGTACTGAAGAAAGTACTGGCAATACCGCCCCAGCTACTAAAGAAACTACCGAGGAAACGGATAATGAATCTGATAGTTCAGTCAGCGCAGAACAATCTGAAAATGCCATAACCACGCAACAGGCCCAAATCATTGCAGATAACAGTAATGCTGTGAACGACACACCCGAAGCAATATTGGATCTAATTGCTTAGCGCCAAATTTGTTAAACTACAACGTTATATGGCTATTTTGAACTGACTGCACTTTTGACTGTTAAAGACCCTTCCCCTTTTGCCTCGCTCTCCCAATCTGTTATTCGTGATGCTATGTCGGCAACATGTAATCAACAGCTTAACGATTTGCTCATTTTCGATTCGGTAACGTCAACTAATGACGAGCTCTGGCAGAGATTAGAACGTAGGTTTACTACACCAGCCGTTTGTTTAAGTGAGCATCAAACTGCTGGGCGTGGCCGTCGTGGAGATCAATGGCAATCACCTCCGGCAGGTAACCTATACTTCTCGTTATTTTGGCCCTTTCCCGCAAATACGCTTCAAAACGGCTTGAGTATCGCAATTGGAATCGGTCTTATTAATACTCTAAAGGAACATGGAATCAGTGACTTAAAACTTAAATGGCCTAATGATATTTTGGTTAATCGACATAAGCTTGCTGGAATTCTAGTAGAATCAAGATTCGGTAATCAACATACTACCGTTATTGGGGTTGGCCTTAACTTTAAGCTTCCAACCGCCACACGAAATAAAATACAACAACCGACGACCAGTCTTCAACAGCTTTGTACTAACGTACCCTGTCGAAACAAACTGGCAGGACATTTAATTCAAAATATGATTGAAACACTCACACTTTTCCAAGCACGTGGATTACAAGACTTCGTGCCACTCTGGCCTCAATATGACGCATTTCACGAGGCAACAATTCAACTAATTAGCGACAATTCAACAATGACAGTCAAAGCACAAGGTATTGATGAAAATGGCGCATTGCGTTACGAACATCAGAATCAACTTCATACTTTATCTGATAGTCACGTCAGTATTCGGTTTGCATCATGAAATTATTAATTGATATCGGGAATACCCGAGTTAAATTTGCCTTTCTTGAATCAGGTCGCCTAGCTGACAGCCAAACTTTTACACGCAGTAAAACAGGTATAAAAGCAGGGCTAAATAGCCACTTTAAAAACGTCGATGGCATTGAAGCTATTTTCGTTGCTAATGTTGCTGGTGATAAAATCGCTACCCAGCTGACGGAGTGGGCTGAGAAAAAATGGCAGATCACACCCACTTTTGTTGCCAGTGAGAAGAAACGCTTTGGTGTCACAAACGCTTATCCAAAACCAGAAGTATTGGGCGTCGATCGCTGGCTATCATTAATTGCAGCTCGGCAACATGCCCGTATGGCCACCTGTATTATTGATTGCGGCACAGCCATTACCGTTGATATTGTAACTAAGTATGGTTTACATCAAGGCGGTATGATTCTCCCTGGACTTAGCTTAATGCGTGAATCGCTTATCACAGGTACCAGTGACTTAACGGAGACATTGGCAGAGTCTGAATTTAAAACGCTCGCCATCAACACTCAAAGCGCTATTCAAACTGGCACGCTATATACCGTCACAGCGACAATTGATCGCTTAATGAGCGACCTAAAAGACCAATTTAAAAATCGTATCCGTTTTATTATCACGGGTGGTGATGCTGAGGTTATCAGGCCGATTTTACCCGCCAATATCGCTCATTACCCTGACATTGTCCTAAAAGGACTAGCGTATTATGCCCGTCAAGGTGAAAAACGTGGTCGTTATGCCGCTTCTTCGGATAATGATAGCAATACAGAAAGTAATGCCTTAGAAAGCACTGATGTGATGCCTGTTAATGATGAATCAACGACATCAGCAAGTGTCTCGTCCTCTGTTGAAGCTATCGAGCCTGTTGAAACTGAAGGTATCGAACCTGTTGAAGCTGTTGATGTTGAAGCTGTTAAAGTTGAAGCTGAAGCTATCGAACCTGCTGAAGTTGAAGCTGTTGAAACTGTTGAAGCTGAAGCTGTTGAAACATGAGATTGTCATCATAGATCACCTGATGTAATCTTCGCCCAAAATTAGGAGAGCTGGCCGAGTGGCTGAAGGCGCACGCCTGGAAAGTGTGTATAGGTTAATCCCTATCGAGGGTTCGAATCCCTCGCTCTCCGCCACTTTTAAACGCTCTATACCTCTATTTCAGCAAGTAATACTGATGCTATTGGTTTAGGCATTCCAATACCGTAGCCTTGGGCATAGTCAACCCCAATCTCTTCGAGTTTTTTAAGAATAGCCTTATTTTCAACAAATTCTGCTATCGTTTTTTTCCCCATCACATGACCAATTTCATTGATTGATTTAACCATTTCAAAATCAATTGGATCATCTAAAATATCTTTCACAAACATACCATCAATTTTTAGGAAATCGACCGACAGATTTTTTAAGTAAGCAAATGATGACATTCCACTACCAAAATCATCTAGTGCAAATAAGCAGCCTTGCTCTTTCAATTGCTTTATAAACTCTGTCACGCTAGAAAGGTTAGCAATGGCTGCCTCTGTTCAACTTGCCCTTTATATAAATCACCATGAAATTCAAAGGTGTTTTTTTCTGACATTGCCCAGTCTGCTCTATAGCCAATTTGGTTTAAATCATTTTCGTCAAAAGAATCATTTGTGTCAGTCGCGTCGACAGAACTATCCTTTTTCTTATGTTTTCCATACACACGGTAAAAAAATCGTCTCCAACTTTATCGCCATAACGCAACGCCGTCTGTCTCTTGACTTCGGTCCCAATGCTCGCCGTCAAGAGTCCGCCTTGTGTGTCACGCGCTGCTTTCGTAATGATATTAATGACCCCATTCATCGCATTGCCACCCCACATTGCAGTGGCGGGCCCACGAATCACCTCGATACGATCTATATCTTCGAGTAAGGTATCTTGTACATCCCAATAAACACCCGAAAACAAAGGTGTGTAAATTGTTCTTCCATCCATTAAAACCAATAGTTTTTCGAAAATTCCCCCCCAAAACCTCGCGCTGTAATAGACCATGTTGAGGCATTAATTTGTGCTACTTCTACACCAGGGTCTAAACGTAACGCTTCAGGAAGGCTCATTGCCCCAGAACGTTTTATGTCTTCATTACTAATGACGTACACAGCCGCAGCGGATTCTGTTAATTTTTGGGGTTTACGTGATAATGACGTCACGACGATATCTAAGTTTGAGAATTCCTCTAAACTTAAATTTTTTAAACTTTCTAAACTACCTGCTTGGCTACCTAAAGAATAGATAAGTAAAGAAACGAAACTGGTTGTTTTAAACTTATCCATACACCTCACCACGACTTTAATTGCTCTTCTTAATTCTGACTTTAACAAAAGTATTCAATTAATTACAGAACATATTTAACTTAGTTTAGATATTGTTTCTAATCTGTGATTGGGCTCTCAAAAAACGATGAAATTACCTGTTTTTAATATGGTAAATATATTTCCTGTTCTTTATTCAGCATCTCCTTGAACTCTATAAGTAAATTCCCCTCCTCGATCTAACTCATACTGATATATTCCTTCTCAAGCACAATAAATATAGCCAAAAATATAAAAACCGACTAAAATCACGCTCTCTATGGTGGCCTGTGCCGGTTACCTCGCGACGATAAGTTGGTCAACCCGTCAGACCCGGAAGGGAGCAGCGGAACCTTCGGATTCGGGCGCCGAGATTTGGCTGGTACGGGTCGCCACCCTAATTTATTGCGCTTGGTGATCACCCTATTCTATGAGTTATTTGGTTCTCGCCCGAAAATGGCGGCCTAACACTTTCGCTAATGTTGTCGGACAAGAACATGTCCTAAAAGCCCTGATCAATGGGCTTGACCAAGATCGTCTCCATCACGCTTTTCTTTTTTCAGGTACCCGTGGCGTTGGTAAAACAACCCTAGCGCGTATTTTTGCCAAGTCCTTGAACTGTGAGCAAGGTGTTAGCTCTACTCCTTGTGGCGAATGTCAAAGCTGCCAAGAAGTTGATGCCGGCCGTTTTGTCGATTTAATTGAAGTTGATGCCGCTTCTCGTACCAAGGTCGATGATACCCGCGAATTATTGGACAATGTGCAATATGCACCCAGTCGTGGACGTTATAAAGTTTATCTAATCGATGAAGTGCATATGTTGTCGACCAGTAGTTTTAATGCCTTACTTAAAATCTTGGAAGAACCACCGCCTCACGTCAAATTCCTATTGGCGACTACTGACCCACAAAAACTGCCAGTAACGATTTTGTCACGTTGTTTACAATTCAATTTAAGGCGCTTAGATATCGCCCAAATTTCAGGTCACTTGTCTAATATCTTAAAATCTGAAAATATTGATTTTGAATCTGACGCACTTGCTACTATCGCAAAAGCCGCTGACGGTAGTATGCGTGATGCCTTGAGTTTATTAGATCAGGCTATTTCTCATGGATCAGGCACTGTTAAAAGTACCGACATACACGACATGTTGGGCACCATCTCTCAACAACAACTTTATGATCTTATTACGGCTTTAATTTCACACGATGGTCAAGCCGTGATTCAACAATCACATGCTTTGTCCATTCAAGGTCGAGATTTTGTACAAGTCTTTAATAACCTACTTAGCTTATTTCAGCGTATTGCGACGTTACAATTAGTTGCGGACCTTGATGCCACAGATAAAGATGACATCGAAGTTCTCACCCGCTTTAGCCAACAGATATCGCCTGAAATAACACAGTTATTTTACCAAATTGCATTACATGGTAAACGTGATTTGCCCTATGCCGCTGATCCAAAGAGCGGCTTTGAAATGACTTTACTTAGAATGATGCACTTTCAGCCTGCAACCGCTAACTCTCAAATATCGCATACTGAACCAAGCTCTGCCAGCCAGCTTGCTGATGATCCGGTTCATGTGGCAAAAAAGTCAAAATCGAGCGCTAGTTCCCCATCTCAGGATGTCATAGAGACGCGCTCTGATATACCCGATGCACATAGCCCACCGGCAGTAGCGTCTAAAAAACTACCTGTGAAGCCAGTTGAGGTCGCTAACACCTCGGAAGCACTTATCTTAAATAGTGAAAATTGGCTTAGCCTTATTAATAGTCTAAAATTGACAGCATTGGCACGACAACTTGCTGATAATAGTGCATTTGTAAAATTTGAGAATGATAAGGTAACCTTGAGTATCGCGCCTGAACTTGCCCATTTGGCAAGTAAAAAACCGCAAGAGCGGTTAGAAACAGGGTTAAGTAAATCTCTTGATAAACCGATTAAGATTACTTTTATAGAAGGCGGTGAGCATCATCCTTCTGCTACCTTAGCGACGGAACGGGCTGATCAAGCCGTTGCAGATCAGGAACGGGCAAAAGAATCTATTCATAATGACCCAGCCATCGATGCCATAAGAACTGCATTCGATGCCCGCGTCATAGAAAGTACAATTAAACCGATTAAGTAAAAGGATAAGACATGAAAGGTGGCATGGGTAATTTGATGAAGCAAGCACAGCAGATGCAAGCCAATATGGAAAAAGCACAACAAGCACTCGCTGATCTTGAAATCACCGGTCAAGCAGGTGGTGGCATGGTGAAAATTGTCATGACAGGTAAACATGATGTGAAACGTGTCAGCATTGAAGATGCTTTATTTGAAGACGATAAGGAAATGCTAGAAGATTTAATCGCTGCGGCTGTCAATGATGCTGTGCGCCAAATTGAGAAGACCAGTCAAGACAGTATGTCTGGTATGTTGCCTCCCGGCATGAAACTGCCCTTTTAAGGTCATCTCTCGTTATCATGGCTAGTCTCGGGCCCACTATTGACCACTTGATTGATGCTTTTCGTTGCTTACCGGGCGTCGGTCCAAAATCTGCTCAACGGATGGCTTTCCACATACTCGAACGTAACCGTGATGGCGGACAACAACTTGCTGATGCGTTAACTCAAGCTTTAGCTAAGATCCAACATTGTGAGCAATGTCGAATCTTGAGTGAAACGCCAGTTTGTCATCGATGTGCAGATGAGCAACGCCGGCAAGATCAGCTTTGTATTGTCGAAATGCCTAGCGACATTTTATCGATAGAACAAGCAACGCATTATAAGGGCCGTTATTTTGTCTTATCTGGCCATTTATCACCACTTGATGGCATTGGACCAGAAGCTTTGGGCATTCCTCAGCTAATCGCGTTATTTGCCCAAAACACGATTCAAGAAGTCATTCTCGCTACTAATCCCACTGTCGAAGGTGAGGCAACCGCCCACTATATTGGTCAACTAGCTAAAGCTAAAGACATTCATATCACTCGTCTTGCACATGGTATTCCGCTCGGTGGTGAACTCGAATATGTTGACAGTGGTACACTATCGCATGCATTCTCAGGTCGTGAGTCGATCTAATTCTCGAAACCAGAAAGAGCAGTGACTATGTCAAATGAACAATCGCCATTCGAATTATTAAAACAGTTTCCTGGTTTAATTCATCGCCAACCACTGTTTATTACCAACCGTCTCGATGTCGATAGCTACCACTTCACTTTTTTAGATAAACAAGGCAACTTATTGCCTAATGACGCGGAAGTTCCTGACTTTCTGCCAGAGCTCAGCGATATTTTGCCTACAATCAGTGATCACCGTAAGGCATTATTATCTATTCCAGCTTCATGGCGCGATGCCTTATCCGAAAGCAGGATTTCCACCTTACAATATACTTTTGTTTTACAAGAACACGATATGCCCATTGTGTCTGATGGCCAGCGCTTTCGTTTTGCACGTCATGCTGAAAGTGATGCCACTGATGGTAATCAAGAGGAATTGTTGTTAGTTAATATGCAGCAACATAATCTAGAAGCATTAGAAGAAAATTTATCCGAATGGCAAGCAAACCATACTGAAATAGCCGCTGTTGGTGTTAATGACCAAAGTGACTATGGGCTCTGTAAAACCAACCAATTCAATTTTTGCCAAGGCTCTTTTTATACTTTGCCATCAATTTCAGATCGCAAAAAAATCTCGCCATCCCTTCAAACTTTAACTGAGTTATTGGTCAAATTACAAAATCCTGAAACTGAAGCAGAAGAACTCGCTAATACGGTTAATCAAGATGTGGTATTAAGTTATAAACTCCTCCGTTTGATTAATTCAGCCTTTTTCGGCTTACCGCGAGAAGTGAGCAGCACCCAGCAAGCCATCGTAATGTTGGGCCAAAATAAAATAAAAACATGGGCTAGTTTATTGGGATTATCTGGTATCGATGATAAACCGGTCGAATTACGTGTCGTTGCGATGACTCGAGCCAGAATGTGTGAATTACTAGCAAAACATTATAAAGGACAACCCGATATGTTTTTTGCTGCAGGCCTATTCTCAACACTTGATGCTTTAATGGACAACCCATTAACAGCATTAATTGAGAAATTGCCCTTATCTCCCGAGCTTAAAGATGCCTTGCTAAAACAAGAAGGCCCTGCCGGTCAAGCTTTGCGGGATACGCTGAATTACGAACAAGGCAATTGGGAAGCATTGTTAAACTCCGCTGTGCCAATT